>QMWA01000010.1 GCA_003661385.1 Thermoproteota archaeon
AGCTAGGGCAGCATGCTCCTGAGCGACCTCAAGCTCCAACCCAGGTGGCTGCTCAAGCTAGGTAGATAACCGTTGCTATAGCATCTGCGCTACTCCTCAAGCTTAGGCTTCACCCCCTTAGACCTCAAGAAGGATATCAGAGCGCCTAGAGTCGTGTACTCTGGGTTGAATCCAAGCTCTCTTCTGGCCTTCTCAGTGCTCACAGCCTGCGGAAACCTCACTACATCATACTGGGCTGGAGAAGCCTCCATAACACCAGCCTTATGGAGGATGTATGCTATAGCATATGCTACCACAGGAGGGAGCTTCAGGTACCTCCTCCCAGATATCTCAAGGACCTCAAGGAACGTGAGTGCCCCCTCTCCAGCGATGTTATAGGCTCCAGACGCCCTCTGCTCCATTGCAAGCTTACAGAACCTCACTACATCGTCCTCATGGATGAACTGGAGCGGCGCGTTGGCATCCCATGGTATCAAAGCCACTCCAGAGCCCATGATGTACCTGGAGAGGAAGCTCTCTACGTTAGGCCCGAGGACCATAGCTGGCCTAGCGATCAACACCCTCACATCAGGGTTCTCCCTGGCGAACTCCTGGGCAAGCAGGTCGATTTCACGCTTATCCTGCGAGTACGGGAGCCTCCCTCCTCTAAGCGGGTGCTCCTCCGTCAGAGGCACAGGGTTATCCCTATAAGCCCCATAGGCCATAGCACTGCTGAGTACCATCACCCAGCTTACATCAGCCTCTCTGCAAGCCTCAAGGACGTTCCTAGCTCCATTCACATTCATGTCTCTCATAGCACTCCTACTCTCAGCTCTGCTAGCGAAAGCCGTGTGGACGACAGCATCCACCTCTTCCCTCTCAAAGACCTCAGCAAGCCTCTTCTCCCTCACATCCATCCTATAGAACTTAAGCCTATCGCTCCTAAACTCAGGCTTCCTCAAGTCTACTCCAACAACCCTGCTACACCTACTCCACTCTAGCAGAGAGGACGCTAGCTTCCGGCCGACACCCCCTGAGACCCCAGTTACCCCAACTATCAAGCTCAAGCCCCACCAAGCAGCTTCTATGAAGTTAGGGCCCACCTGGGCTCAGGGAGCCCCTTTAAGAGGCCTAGCTTCTGCAGGCACACCACCAGGAGCCTAAGCGCTATCATGCTGGACGCTGCTGCCGTAGGCTTCTTATAAAGCTTTCAACACCACTAAAGCTGAAGGTGGGCGCGTGAAGGTCGGTGTATTCTTCCACAGGGTATTCAAGGAAAGCTGGCCTGTGATAGGAGACAAGTTCAGAAGATTCCCTGAAGTCATGCAGGAGGCTTTAGCCAGCCCTAAAGTAGAGCTCATTGAGCCTAAGCCGGTGAGCGAGGCGCTCCTCAGGAAAGTGCACTCTGAAAGCTTGCTTGAGTCAGTTAAGAGGATGTATGTCTGGGATGCAGCCAGGCTGGCTGTCGGAGGGTGTGTCCAGGCAGCTGAGATGTGCTGGCGTGGCCACCTGGCTAGGGCTCTCGTGTTCACGGTTGCAGCAGGCCACCACGCTGGAGTAAGCTACGCGTGGGGTGGAACATACCTTTCCTGCACAGGGCCAGCTATAGCGAACCTGAGAGAGAAGTTTGGTAGAGTGAGGGCAGCTATACTGGACACTGACAGCCACCATGGAGATGGCTGCAGGGAGATATTCACAGGAGACAGAGACGTACTCCACGTATGCTTCTGCAGCAGCAGTAGAGTAGAGGACGCTGGGACAAAGATATGCGTCGATGTAGGCTGGAAGACAACAGACCAGGAGTACCTGACACTGGTGGAAGACTGCTTCATAAGGGCGGCAAGGGAGTTCAAGCCAGACATAATCCTCCACTTCCACGGGCACGACACGTGCATAGGAGACTACGGAGACAGGGGGCTAACTCCAAACCTCCAGGTAGAGCTTGTCAAGCTAGTAAGAGACCTTGCAGATGAAGTATGTGATGGAAGGTATGTGGTGCTGACTGGAGGAGGAGCTAGAGCAGACATAGCTGAGCTCATATACCCAAGGGCAATAGAGGTTCTCTCAGCCTAGCTTGTAGGCAGCACCTCACCAGTCATCTCCTCCAGCTCCCTGAATGTAGCCTTAGCAAAAGACTTCTGAGAAAAAGCCTCGTCTAGAGATGGGATCCTGATAACAGTTATCCTGCCAGATGCAGCTATATAAAGGACCTTATCTCCAGGAGCTATCCCAGCAGCCTCCCTAACCCTCCTAGGAGGGTAAAGCTCGCCTTTAGAGCCTACAACACCTATAGCAGACACCACCATATGTCACTAGGCATAATGCTAATCAACTAAGTTAATAAAGATTCCACCGGGTGAAGGCATGCGCATCCAGGCAGTGGTATTCGATACGACTTACTTCCTGCCATCATTCGGTGTAGAAGTGGACGTCGACTCAACGGAAAACATAAGGAGCATACTCTGCCTCTCAAACCATTAGCGGGTGCTTTGGTGTGAGTATACGCTCCAAAGTCTTAGGTACAAGCCTATATGACGTACACAAGTCGAGTTCAAGGGAATTCTGGCCATAATCTATGGACGGTACTCTATCTGCTGTTAAAAAGATTTTTACCATTTCTGATAACCTCCATCGCAGATTTGGCCATCTTTATGGCCTTTGGAATCACTCTTCTGAATATGAAGCCTCTCCTTGAAATTATATCTTTAATCAAATACGACGGGCGCAGGTAGAAGGAGAAATATGCCTTCCAAAGTAGGCGGGTTATCTGCTGGCTGGTGAAGTTTTTCAGCTTCATCACAGGGTCAAGTGTAGTGTATTTTCTCCAATTGAAGGTCAGTATAAGCTTCTTTGACAGGGCGTAATTCCATAATCTTGTCCCGGGATAGGGAGTAGCTATGGTGAACTGTGCGAAGTCTACGCCTACCTTTTTTGAGAATTTTATCGTTTTCTCTACATCTTCTTTTGTCTCCTCGGGAAATCCTATGACAAAAGATCCCAAAGTGTTAAGCTTATGCTTCTTCGCCTTCTTAACTGCAGAGATTGATTGCTCTGGAGTTATTCCCTTACCAATGAAATTAAGAGTTCTTTGAGATCCAGACTCGATGCCAAAGTAGATGGTGTGGCATCCGCCTTTCTTCATCGCTTGGGCAATCTCGTCTGTGAACAGGTCAACTCTAGAAGATGCCGACCAGGAAATGTCTAGCCCCTCCTCCACTACCCTCCTGGCTATTCTTATCGCTCTACGTTTATTCAATGTAAAGGTATCATCCAAGAATTCTATCTCTCGAATCTTGTATTCTTCACGGAGATATCTCAGTTCCTCGATCACTCTTGAGTCGCTATGTCCACGCCATATTCTTCCAAATTGAAGAGAAGAGGAACAGAATACACAGTTAAATGGGCATCCTCTACTCGTCATTACAGTTCCAAATCTGGTCCCATTTACCTCGTACTTATTCATGGGAAGTAAATCGTAGGATGGTAGGGGTATGGCGTCAAGGTCTTTTATGAGAGGTTGCGGAGGGTTGTTTTTCACTTTACTACCCATGTTTATGCTCAATCCTCGAATGTTCGAAGGATCCTTACCCTTCTCTAAAGCATCGATAAGTTCCTTGAAAGTTTTTTCTCCTTCTCCCCTTACTATGAAGTCTATATAAGGGCATTCCCTAAATGTTCTCTCTGGCAAAAATGTCACATGAGGCCCACCCATCACAACCTTCGCGTTCTCATTATGCTTTTTCACCATCTCTGCAACCGCATAGGCATCGGGTATCATTGAGGTAGTCGAAGTTATACCAACAACATCAGGGTCATAACTTTTTACTATCCTTTCTACATCCTCATAAGTATAGTCCTCAGCAAGAGAATCGACTATGCGAACTTCATGTTCTTCCCTTACCATGGACGCAAGATATGCCAATCCAAGAGGCGGGCCTGTTGCTCCAATAACCGCTTTAATCGCGCTTATAGTCGGGGGAGAAAGGAGAAGTATCTTCATGATCTGTCCACCTCCACCCCCCTCCACCTTTATATCCATCGGCTCCAAGGTTTATCCAAATCTACTCCCTTCTTCCTCACCCACTTTCTTATGCTGCGCAACACCAACCTTGAGCCAGGTTTCGCAAGAGGCGCAAAGACCCAGAAGTTCGGGCTCCCTTCTGTTACTCTTCTCAAACCATGATCCACCTCCCAAGCAGGGTGGCGCCAAGCATGATAGATGAGGAGAACCCTCCCATCCGTGAGCCCCTCTTCAATATTGAAGAGCCCTCTTTTCCAAGCTCTCTTTGAACCAACCATGGGACAAAAGCTAATAGGATTATGATAAAGTGCGCCCTCTTCCCGAACTCTTTCTTTAGCTTCTTTTCCATCGTTACTATCAATTTTGCTGTTTCTATTCCATCTTCACCTGTTTCCCAAGGCAAGCCAATCGTAGTCGCGTAGGCAGGGAGCCAGAAAAACTCGCTGAAAGTATAAGTTCCGTTGCGTAGAACCCATGGCCATTCCTCAGCGCTGAAAGGTTTCATCTTGCTGTTTGCAAGCTTTTTCACGAGTTCTGGAGATGCTGTTTCAGATCCCACCTGGATACCGATCCATCTGTCCATTCCAACACAATTTAGCTCAGAGACTCCTTTCAATATTCTCGGCGCTGCAAGCGCACCAGCCACAGTCCCGTGCATGGGATCTGCGAGTTCTACTCTCTCAAACAGTTCTATTGCCACATTCTCGTTAGGGTGAAAGTTCCTTCGGTCCTCGACCATGTAATTGAAGATACCATCACTGTGGAGCCATGCTCTTTTCTGTCCAGCCTGCAAATTGACTTCTACTTCCTTCATTGCTTCTCTAAGGAGGGCAGAACCCTGCAGCTCTTAAATTTTGGGAGCGGAAAGTACACCCTCTACCGCAGCACGCGCAGGGCTTATCTCCTTTTCTATATTCTTGAATACTTTTGGCAAAGCAGGGAAGAAGACCACCGACATTCCATTAGCGTTCCCAAATAGTGGCGATAATAATTTTCCTATGAAGGGGATTATGCGCGCGAGGATTTGAGCGAGGCAGAT
This sequence comes from Thermoproteota archaeon, assembly GCA_003661385.1. Classification (GTDB taxonomy): domain Archaea; phylum Korarchaeota; class Korarchaeia; order B14-G2; family B14-G2; genus B14-G2. Next base: position 5,040 of record QMWA01000010.1, read on the forward strand.
ATCAGGAAGGAGATTTTTGGAGAAATGTTGGAATTGGAACTTTGTTAGCATTTCTAGGATTTTTGTAATGTTTGCTACCGTGAATCTCGTTATTCCCAGCTTGCTACAGGAAAATAGCAGTAGAGCTGAAACTGTGAGTAATTTTTAAGATTTAGTCTTCCGTTTCCGTAGGACTACATCCTCCAAACGATCTATGCTTTCACTTTACTTACACCTACAGAAGAACTTCTATTTAGAGGCTTTATTCAAGGCAAGTTGCAAAGACGGGTGAGCATTTACTTAGCTATTATCATCCAGTCAGTGCTATTTGGGCTTGCCCATGGAATACATGCACGTATGATAGGGCTATCTGCTACTCACTCTGTAGGTTATGGATTGACTGGATTCTATAAAACAGGTAACAGTATCATCGCTTCTTGGATTGCTCATGCAACCTCAGACCCCCATTAGTGTTGCTGATCTTCGGAACCTAAATAATAAAAATTAACCTTTGCTCGAACTTTAATAGCGGTGGAGATACGGCTATGCTTCACCCACCTGATTTGACTCACTTTGTTTCATAACTTTGTATATTTGCAAACAGTTAACAGGAAGTTTTGGGATTTTAATCCTATATCTGCTTCTGTATACTTGGTTATGCTATGGAATTCTCTGCGTGAAGAAAGGTTTGGAAAAATGATGCCACCGCTCCGCCTAACTCTTTGCTCCCCTAATGGCCGCTTCGGTGCTTACACCCTCACTTAACAGGCTGATGTGTGGCTTTGCCTTCGGCTACGCCCAAATTTCGCAGGGCAAAACTTCACATATCCTGCGCGCATGCAGTAAAGGAGCTTATAGCTCAGATAGCAGAGGAGCTAGCAAGCCCATAGCCACCACAGAAAACTTTTACTAGCCCTATGCTCCGGGCGCCAGGGGGCTGAGCTTGCTGGCTATCGCAAGCCTAGTAGTAGGATGCCTCGTGATGCTGACTGTAGCAGCCATATACAGGAGCGTAGCGAGGATAGACCCAGGAGAAAAGAGGATGGTTGAGATCGCAGGGTACATCAGAGAGGGTGCTAATGCGTACATGAGGAGGCAGTTCAAGACCATAGCATACTTCATAGCAGCCTTAGCAGCGATACTAGCAGCAGCGAGGGGACCATACACCTCGATAGCATTCATCTATGGAGCAGTCCTCTCCCTGCTAGCAGCATACTTCGGCATGAACGCAGCGACCATAGCGAACGTGAGGACTGCTAACATGGCCAGAAAGGACCCAGGGAAGGCCGTTGTTGTGGCGTTCAGGGGAGGAGCTGTAATGGGCTTATCGCTAGTAGGCCTCAGCATAATAGGCATAAGCACACTGTACCTGCTATACGGCAAGCTGATCCCAGACGAGAGGACGATGCTAGAGTACATAGTAGGCTTCGGGTTTGGTGCAAGCCTAGCAGCTCTATTCGCCCAGCTAGGTGGCGGCATATACACGAAGGCCGCTGACATAGGTGCCGACCTCGTAGGCAAAGTAGAGGCTGGGATCCCAGAAGATGACCCACGCAACCCAGCTGTCATAGCAGACCAGGTGGGAGACAACGTAGGAGACTGCGCAGGCAGAGGAGCAGACTTATTCGAGTCCTTCAGCGACAACATAATCGCCTCAATGATACTAGGCTTATCCCTAGCGATGTCAATCGCAGCAGCATCGCCAGCCCTAGTCAAGAAGATAGTCGAGTTCCCACTCATGGTCGAGGCAGTAGGGGCCATAGCTGCCATAGCTGGAGTCCTAATGGTGAGAGGAGGCAGAGACCCAATGAAGTCCATAAACACAGGCCTAACAACAACCTCAGTGGTCTGCGCCATAGGCTTCATAGCTCTAGTGGAGGCTTTAGGCCTACCAGGAGGCCTAAGGCTAGCCTTAGCCTACATATCAGGTCTGCTTGCAAGCGTCATAGTAGGCTACATAACCCAGTACTACACCAGCGCAGACTACGCTCCAGTGAAGAGGATAGCTGATGCAGCTAAGACAGGCCCAGCAATAAACATAATAATGGGCTTATCAGCTGGAATGGAGAGCGCAGTCCTCCCAATGGTCATAATCTCGGTTGTCATAATCTTCTCGTATGTGGTGATGGGAGGCATCAGGAACCCTGCTTCAGGCTTCTACGGCATCACAGCAGCCACCCTAGGCATACTCTCAACAACAGGCTTCATAATGTCATCAGACACATTCGGCCCGATATCAGACAACGCAGGCGGGATAGCAGAGATGTCAGGCATAGAAGATGAGGTAAGAGAGGCAACAGACGTGCTGGATGCTGTAGGCAATACAACAAAGGCCCTAACGAAGGGCTACGCGATGTCCTGTGCAGCCCTCTCTGCACTAGTCCTCTTCGCATCCTACGTGTACCTCATGAAGGAGTACGGGCACCCAGGTGTGATAAACCTCAGCAAGCCACATGTCATCGTAGGCACATTCCTAGGGGCAGCAGTGCCATTCCTGTTCTCAGCTCTAGCGATAAGAGCAGTCGGGAAGACAGCGTTCCAGATGGTAGAGGAGGTGAGAAGGCAGTTCAGAGAGATACCAGGGATCCTAGAGGGAAAAGCGAAGCCAGACTACGAGAGGTGCGTCGACATAAGCACGAGAAATGCCCTAAGAGAGATGATCGCTCCAACGCTGATAAGCCTAGCTGCACCAGTCCTAGTAGGCCTCCTGCTAGGAGGCGAAGCCCTAGGAGGGTTCCTCATAGCAGCAACAGCATCAGGAGCTCTGCTAGCGGTTTTCATGTTCAACGCTGGAGGTGCGTGGGACAACGCCAAAAAGTACATTGAATCTGGGTACCTAGGTGGGAAGGGGACACCAGCACACGCCGCCTCGGTGATAGGAGACACAGTAGGAGACCCGCTAAAGGACACAGCAGGCCCGTCACTCCACATACTCATAAAGCTCCTCAACATAGTTGCACTAACCCTGGTGCCAATAATAGCCACAGCAGCTATCATCTAGTACGGTTGCTGTCATAAGTGCTTGTCACACCCTTTCTATTTACATTATCTGCCTCATGTAAGCTCCTCTTCTCGTAGCTGCAAGGCATTGAGGCTCTTAAGGCTCGACAAATCTGGCATATCTTCTCTGTCACCACTTCTGGATCCTTTGAGGTAGCTATCTCCCTTGCTGCCCCTCTTATCTTCTCCATAATCTCCTTTCTGATCTCAACTGATCTCCCTCTCTTGCCCTTAAGGTACTGGGATACTGCAGCATGTGTCAGCCCAAGCTTGTCTGCAGCCTTCCTTTGGCTCAGTGAGAGCTCTCTAACCATGACTCTGGTGGGCTCCCTTCTTATCGCTGGGAGTATATACCATGTAGCTACTTCACAGGGGGTCTTCAACGCTCCCCCTTCTAAGCCTGCTAAGAGGCGTGTTGACAGGCCTTTGAAGCTTTTCGACATGCTTTAGCTCACCGTCAACTGACACCATGTGCTTCGTAGTTTTAGGTGGGAGTAGCTTGCCTGACATGGCTGCCTCCAAGGCTAGCTCCTTGCTTATATAGCCTTCTCCAGCCCACCTCCTGACCACTATCCTAGGGTCGCTGTAGTCTACTAGCATGGCTGGAACGACCTTTACACCCAGCTTTCTCAGAGCTCTCAGCCTGTGGTGCCCGTCGAGGATCGTGAGGGTCGCCCTGTCAGCTAGTATCGGCCTCTTCAGGACGCCGTCAGCCAGTATCTGCTTGATCAGCTCACTCAGTCTCTCGGTATCTACCTGCTCATGCTCTCTAAGCTTCTCTAGCTGAATGTACCCGAGCTCACATCCCACCACTCTTACACCCCATAGAGGTCTGTGCTCAGGTACTTCAGCCCAGAGTCCGGGAGCACAGCTACTATGACCTTCCCTTTACCAAGCTCCCTGGCCTTCTTCAGAGCTACGTAGAGGACTGCAGCTGAGCTCATCCCAACCAGCAGCCCCTCTTCTCTAGCCACCCTCCTAGCTGTCATCCAGACTTCCTGCAGCTCCTCTAGCCTAATCTCGACTATCTCATCGAAGTGCTCCCGCCTGAACAGCATGGTTGGGTTCGGCTCTCTAGGGTTCCTCAGCCCCTGTATGCTGACGCCCAGCTTCGGGGTAACTCCCACAACCTCTATAGATGGGTTGTACTGCTTAACTCTCATCGAGACCCCTACTCCTGTTCCAGCAGTCCCTACTCCGACTACAACCATGTCTAGCTTCCCGCCTGCCTGCTCGATGATCTCTCTCTTCCAGTGGTCTGGTAGTGTGCAAGTATGTTAGCTGGGTCTTTAAACTGGTCTAGGTCTATGTACCTGTCGGGGTTCTCCTCAAGGATCTTCCTCTTGAGCTCTATGGCTCCACTCGTCCCCTTCTCACCTGGAGATAGGATGAGCTCTGCTCCATATGCCCTTATTATCTTCCTCCTCTCTAGGCTGACAGACTCCGGCATCACTACAGCCACCTTATAGCCTTTAGCTGCACCTATCATTGCAAGCGCTATCCCAGTGTTGCCAGGTGTGGCCTCAAGTATTGTTTTGCTCCTGTCTAGCCTCCCAGCTGCCTCCGCATACTCTATCAGGTAGAGAGCCATCCTGTCCTTAACCGAGCCCCCTGGATTGTATCACTCAAGCTTGGCGTAAACTGTAGCGTCTCTATCTCCTACTACCCTCCTAAGCTTCACCATCGGTGTCCTTCCGATGAGGTCAAGCATGCTCTCAGCCACTAGCATGTTAACGATTGTTAAATGCTTATATTAGAGAGTTCCCTCTGAGGCAAGTCCTGAAGCCATTAAAGCATGCTGGTGGAGAGGCTGCTCACTTAGCACTACAATGTGGCTGCATAGCTTATACACAGTTAGCTCCAACAGCTGCAGCAGCTTTATTCCATAGCTTCTGCCTTATCCGCCTCACTAGGTCTCCCAATCCACTGCTGGAACTCACTTAAGACAGGGAGCGTGGCTTCTTCAACGTCTCTCACATCCTCCGCCCTTTCCTCCTCAGTACTTACCCTGGAGAACGCTATTCTAAGCGGAATGTGCTTCTTGAAGAAGCTGATATGCGGTGATATCACACCTCTAATGATTTCCTGGTATCTTCCTCTCATCAGAGCCCAGTACTGGGCTGTATTCCTCCTAACCATGTTGAACAGGAGCCTGACTTGATCAAAGACTTCCTTCTTAGGCTTACCAGCAAGCGCTGGAAGCTCACTGAGCATCTTACACGTCCTAAACACGTCTATTATGGTTGGTCTAAGCGGTATTATGCACTTATCTGAGCCATACAACGTCAGTATGGCATACTTCCTGTCAAAAAAGGGTATTGTATCTATGATGATGAAGTCGTACGCCTCTCTCACACCGAGAGCCTCTAACACCCTTCTGAGCTTATACTCCTTCCTAGCTTCAGGACCATACCATAGTGAGTCTATGATGCTGGTCAGCTCTGAGTCTGGAATCAGTATATCCACTTCCACGTCTATAGCTTTACCTGAAACAACGTAGTCCTCAAGCTCCACGCTTCTACCCTTCCTAACCCTCTCAAAAACCCTAGACAAGCACCTGCCACGGTTCTCGTACTCAAACAGCTTGCTCTCATCCCTGAGAACGAGATATGAGAGCGATATGCTCGGATCCAGGTCTACCAGTAGAACTTTATTGCCAGCTCTCCTCAATAGCCAGCCTAACACAAGGGATATCGTGGTCTTCCCTGTGCCACCTGGAGCGGAAAAGACTCCAATGACCACCCCAGTCAACCAACCACCTCCACTCTGCAATCTCTAAGTGACATCAGTATAGCCTTAATCCCAAGCTTTGAAGCAAGAGCTCTCAGTCCGCTGGCATGCTTTTCATCAGCTTGCTCAACAAGGTGCACTATACAGGAGTTAAGCCCATATAGCTCTCTGACAGCTAAAGCCTGCCCAAATCCATCATAGAACCTCTTCCCAACCTTGATCTCAAGCGCTACATCAGGTAGGAGGATATCAACCTCTACGTCAGGGTACTTCTGCGACTCAAGCCTCACACGCCTTTTCACATCCAGTCCACGTATTCTCAGCCTGAATGCGATTAAATCTTGAGCAAGTCTCTCACTTTCCACCTTCTTAAACTCGCATGAGAGCTCAGATAGGACTTCAACAAGGTGTTTTATGCTATCAAGCATAGTAATCGTCTGCTAAAGACGCTTAATAAAGTTCCTAAGCTGTAGTCTACGCTAGCATAGTACATCCTCAGATCAGCTGCACCAGACTACTCTGACACCTCCACTATGCGTCCTCCAGCCAGCTTAAGGATGTCCTGTGGTGATATTTCAAGTAGTGCATTTGGAGCTCCTCCTCCAGCATACACCTTGTCTAACTTGAGCACAGCTGGGTCAATTATGGTCTTCAGCTTAGTCTTATGTCCCACTGGAGGAAGTGCTCCAGCTGGATATCCTGTAATCGCCTCGACCTCGCTTCTGGTAGCTAACCTAGCCCATCCTGCTCTAACAGCTTCAGCGAGCTTCCTGGCATCAACTCTCTGGGTGCCAGCTACTATGGCTAGCACAGGGCCGCTGCCTGTGATGAACAGCAGAGACTTCACCACGTTGTCCTCAGAGGTGCCTAGCCTCTCAGCTGCCTCCCTGACTGTTCTGGTCGGCTTATCAAACTCGAATATTCTGAACTCAATCCCCCTCTCTCTCAGGTATCTGGTAAGGTCGTTAGGCCCCATGGCTAACCCCTGAGTAGTGTACTTAAGGACTTAACTACTGGCCTATAGTGCCAGCTGCAACATGCAAGGCTCTCTCAGCCATAGACCGCCCATGGGTAGCTCATGTCCATCAGTGTGATGCAGCTCTCACGTAGACAGCTGAGCTTCTTACAACAGATGCACCTCTGCTCGAAACCTTTAATATAAGCAGCTATTGTGACTACATGTGGGTGGTTCACGCTGAAGGACGAAGTTGACCTGCAGGAGCTTGCTCAGCTTATATCGATGAGGAAAGGTAAGGTGAAGCCTGCTGCACTAAGTAAGGCTAAAGGCGAGGCCTTAAAAGCTCTTCCAGAGGAGCTTGCAGCGGAAGCCCCTGAAGAGGCTGCTCCTCCAGGGATAGAGGGATTTCCATCAGTTGAAGAGATTCAAGCTGAGCTCGAGCTGCTAGACTACCTTCTGATGAAGCTCGGTGAGCTTAAGGCTAAGCTGAGAGAAGAGGAGTACATGAGGCTCAAGTCGAGGTATGAGCAGTTCATCAGGTCAAAGAAGAGGAAGCTGATGACGATGTCCAAGATAATAGAGCTCGAGAGGCAGAGGTCAGAGTACGAGAGGAAGCTTTCAGAGATAAGTGATGAGGTGAAGCGGCTGAGGGAGCTCCTCGAAAGGGAGGAGACCATCCCACCTTAGGGTAGTGTACATGCCAATCATATCATTCACCTCATGGAAGGGAGGAGTTGGCAAGACATTCCTCACAGTGAATGCTGCAGTCTACCTTGCCTCCAAGGGGAAGAAGGTTCTGCTCGTCGATGGAAGCAGAAGCGGCGACGCAGAGCTGATGCTCGGGATAAAGGCTGAGAAGACCCTATATGACGTGGTGCTAGGGTCATGCAGCCTAAGTGATGTAGTGTCTGAGAAGTACGGCGTGAGCGTGCTTCCAATAGGCTTCTCACTTGAGGCTCAGCGCAGAGTAAGCTGGAAGGCAATCTACAAGTCTGTAAAGGAGCTGTCAGACAAGTATGAGCTCATCCTAGTCGACACGCCACCTATCGTAGCAGGGCTAGTCAGCAGGAGGGAGGCTTTGGGAAGCCTAGTCGTAGGAGACCTCTTCTACATAGTCACAACACCTGCTAAGACTGCTCTGATGAACGCCTTGAAGACCAAGATGCTGCTCGAGAAGATAGGCAAGAAAGTGAGTGGCGTCATAGTCAACAGGTGGAGAGCAAGCCTGCTCTCAAAGCCATACTACAGGCCCAGCGAGATAGAGGCCTTCCTTAAGGCTAAGATATCAGCTATAATACCAGAGGACAAGAACGTTATGAGGTCAATTAACGCAAGCAAGCCTCTAGTGCTTAAGCCAAGCAGCCCTGCTGCAAGAGCCATAGTGAAGTTCTGTGACAGCTTCCTACTCAGCTATTAAGGCCACAGCCCTCAGCTCTGCTACAGCCTCTCTGAGCTCCTCCATCAGCGAGGCCAGCTTAACTAGCAGCTCCTTCAGCTCCCTGCTAGCTCCCTCCTCAACAGCCTTCTCCAGGCTAGCTAGCCTAGCCTCCATCATCCCAAGCTTCCTCTGAACGAGCTCAACTCTATTAGCAAGCTCCTCAAGTTGGCTAGCTAACGCTTCTCCCCCATGCTCCTCTCTCAAGGCATCGATGAGCTCCCTGATGGTGTCCTCTTTAGCCATGAGCCCGAGGACCTGGGTGATCTTGAAGTCGATTTCCTCCAGGAGGTGCTTGATGAGCTCGACACCAACCCTACGCTCTTCACCTTTAGGCATCTAGTCCCACCTCATGAGGATGCTGTCTACTAGCCTGAGCACAGCACCCAAATCTATTGTGTTAGCTGAGATGTCCATCGACCTCCTCTCTGGCCTATGTCTCAGGTACTGGAGCCTAGCCTCCTTCAGCACCTCCCTAACCTCACCTGACTCTATGAGCTCTCTTCTGATGCTGCTCTCAACCTCACTTGGCGCCACAAACACCCCACCGCCGCTGCTGACCAGAACCTCAAACTCTGGGAGGCTGCTGTCAGCAGCATAGTAGAATGTCGCATAGAGGTACTCTCTGTCACCTATTATCCCAATACGCCCCTCAACTCTAGCAACTCTCCCTCCAGGGACCTTCCCAGAGAACCTCATGACTATCTGCGGGACGATATCCGAGTCCTCCTTAAGCCTGCTCAGCCTGATGCCACTCCCCTTGAGCTTCTTAGTTATCCTCCTCCTCATCCTCCATATCCTACCAAGTGTAGAGTAGACTGCCACAAGTATAGACCCTAGCGAGAAGGCCATGAACCCTACCAGAAACAGGGTAGCAAACCCCACATACCCCACCCAAACTCCAAGTCTACTGCTAAAGCTCCTATAAAAGCTTGCCCATGTAGGGCAGCTACCAGCTCCACCACGTATAAGCCATGTAGCTCAGGTCTCAAGTTTAAGTACAGCCTGCTCCCACGCTACAGGCCTCCTGCAGAATGCCTCTATGATGGTGTCCTGGAGATGAGCGCTGCAGCCAGGAAACGCATAATGGCCTTCTCAGCAGCCATATCCTTCTCATGGTCCCTCGTGCTCCCCTTCATGTGGCTTGAGGCTTACAAGGGTGGCATGTGGGAGCTTGCTCTAGTACGTGGGCCACCAGCACTAGCATACTTCCTGGGATTGAGGCTCTTCGGCAAGCTAGTAGACCAGCTTAAGCTCAAGAAGCCGTTCGTCAAGCTAGGAGTCGTCTGCAACACAGCCAGCCTGCTCCTGCTGTCAGCCATGCCAGCGTGCTGCTACCCTGCTATAGCTGTCTTCTGGTACTTCACCTACTCAGCTCTAGACTCTGCTCTAGTAGTGCTGGTACACGACTACAGTGGGGAAGAGGCCTTCGGCAGAGGGCTAGGTGGGATCCAGCTAGCCTCTCTGCTCTCGATAACAGCAGGAAACCTGGTTGGCGGAGAGGTAACAAGGCTAGCTGGCCTAGAGAGGACATCTCTGTTAGGGGCAGCTGCCTCAGCTGCAAGCCTCCTGGTAGCTGCAGGCATAGAGGAGCCTGAGAGCAGAGGGAAGCTGGACATAAGGCAGGCAGCAGAGTGGGCGTTCTCGTTCAAAGTACCTAAGCACCTAGCTAGCCTAGCTGTATCGCTGTTGGTAGCATCAATGTCAGTCTCACAGTTCTACCTAGCTGCCACAGCCAAGCTGATGGAGGCAAGCAGCTTCTCACCGCTATACTATGGGGCTGTCGTGTCGGCCTCTGGGCTGCTGTCAGGCTTAGCCTCCCCACTCTTCGGCAAGCTAGTAGACCAGCTAGGCGCCTACCGCTCCTATGTCATGAGCTGCCTTCTCTACGCAGCTTACCTGCCAGCTGTAGCAGCTGCCTCAACTCCACTGGCACTAGGAGCTCTCCTAGCAATCCCACTATTCCAGCTCCTCTACATAGCGAAGACAGCCTTAGCACTCAAGCTATCAGAGCACAAGGGTGAAGCATACTCCGTATCAAGTGGAATAGGCTCACTATCAGAGTTCGTAGGCAACTTAACTGGAAGCGCACTAGAACACCACATAGGTGTCAACAAAGTGATACTAGCCTCAGCAATAGGAGCAGCCGCAGCTCCTCTCCTCCTCCACTTACACGTAGCCACAGAGAGGCCTGCTAGCAGAGCGCGTTGGCAAGAGTAGGTCAGCTTAAGGGCTTCCTGTATGCATCGAGCTCCTGTTCCCAGCGTCTCTTAAAGCCACGATCTAGCCCACGGTCTCGAGCAAGGAAGCAAAGGATAAGCATCTACCTAGCTTACAACATGTAGATCAGGCTAATCAAGAGGATTAGCTGCCTCAGGTCACAGCAGGTGGGAGGCACAACCCTTATTAGAAGAAGAATCACAGCCTACAGCTGATGAAGGTGGGCTAGGTGGCCTACTGGCCTTTAAATGGGAGGAGGGTGAGGCTATTAGTTTTACTCATATCTGTTGGTGTGGGGGGAGCTCTTAGACTTCGCTGTCTAGAACACCAGCCTTTTGAGGCAGACCAGATAAGAGACTGCTTTACTGTGAGGAACCTGGTTATTAACCATGAGCCAGTGCTTGTAGGCCCTAGTGCGGCGCCATTTCCAGACTTAGGGCCAGTCTACTACTACATAATAGCTCCTTCGATGCTTTTCTCCCAAGAGCCAGAGGCGATTTGCGCCTGGATAGCCATATTAAACACGATATCCATCATACTGTGCTACAAGCTTGGATGCGAGCTCTTCGGAGAGCAAGTGGGGCTGTTATCAGCTCTGCTGTATGCGGTGTCACCGACCAACGTAACCTTCTCTAAGCTCATATGGAACCCGAGCATACTCCCCCCGTTTACGGCGGCTTTGTTCTACTCAGCAGCTAAGGTGCTGAAAGGAGTCAGCAAGTATGTCATAGCCGTAATACCTCTAGCAGCTGTTACTGCTCAAATCCACCCTTCAGGAGGAGCATTTACCCTGGTTTTGCTGGCGCTCTTCCTTCTGTACATGCCGAAGATCAGTGTAAGAGAGCTGCTAGCCGCCATCACCCTCTCCTCTCCTCTCATAGCATCCGCCATCTTTGCTGCTGCTTCCACCACCCATAGCCAGCGCCCATTCACTGGCCATGTTATAATCCCGGTAGACAAAGCTGTTCTCAAAGCAATAATCGATGTAGCATCAGGATACCCGTGCTCCTTCAGAATACATCAGATAGATACCCTAATCTACGTAGCTAGAGGAGTACATCTAGCTCTATTTACCGCGGGTATGTTATATGTCACATACGTTTCTGTGAGGAAGGGCAGGAAGGCAGAGTTCCCATACATGCTTTCATTCCTGTGGTTTATCATACCATACCTCCTCCTAAACTACTCATATGTGGGGACGATGAAGTACCATGCTTTGGGGGTGGGATGCCACCACGTACTGTGGATCACCCCCCTCCCCTCTATTCTAGTGTCTCTCACCCTGCTAAAGCTCTTTAACGTGAAAAGAAAGCAAAGACATGCAGCCGTCCTGGCGATAGTAGCTCTGGTCTTCACAGGGCAGCTGCTGCAGTGTGCTTTCCACCCGATATGCTACTGGAGGAGTATAGCTGATGTCCGCAAGCTTGCCCTGTCAGTAGCGAACGCCACCGAGGAGGACTTCTACATTGAGAGATATTACCCTGAGGAGGAGTGGTATAGCAGAGGCATAGAGTACTTCTTTGAAATCTATGGAATAAAGCAAGACCCCAGCTCCAGCCACAGATACACGATAGTAGACTTAGGGCTATATAGGCGTAAGCAGATACCCATGAACTATAGCGAGTTCGGAGGCATACTAGTGATTAAGGCAAGAATAGGCGATGTACTCCTCTGCGAGGCGCCTCCCCTCCACTGTGAGAACGTTTCCCCTGCTAATTCAGGGCACACAGCTACATTAAGAGACTACCCAAGCTTATTTAGGGCAAATTCACACTACAACCTCACGATAATATTTGGGAGCCAAGTTGACGCTAGCATCGCGAGAAAGCTGGCTTCAAACTATGACTCTCCTCCCCCCATGTATCCAGCATCAAGATTCGTGTCATCAGGTACTGTAGACTGGAGCAAGCTGCCAGAGAGCAACATAATAAGCATAGGGGGCCCGTCATCGAATCCTCTAACTAAAGAGCTCATCGACTCCATCCTGACACCATTCTACTTCGTGACAGTCGATGGCACGTGGCGGCTTCACTCTAGCTTATCAGGCAGAGACTACCTGCCGATAGAGCATAAGACAGACTATGCTTTGATCGTATTAAGCTACCAGAGAGGAAGATGGTTCCTCATAGCATGTGGATATGGGCCTAATGGAACTGAGGCAGCATGCATGGTGATTGGGCACCCAGGCATGTTCAGGCGTGTGCTGAGGGGGACTGCTGTCCTCATAGCCTGGACAGATGTAGATGAAAACGGCCTAGTAGACCTTGGAGATAGAGTGGTGTTGATTGAGTGCTATGAGCAGAGGCTATAGGAGGCTAAATACCACATGCCAGCTTTCTGCCAGAGTCTGAGGTGATAAGCACACCAAGTCGAGTAACAGCCCTTAGCGGCACCATAGCAATGGCCTCTACCTCATGTAAGCTTATATGCTGGCGTGCGACAGGCTTCTAGCAAGGCTGCTCTTCAAGCCAAAGCTCCAGAGGCAGCTAGCCTGTCACAATACGCCTTCTAGTGCTGAGCTGTAGCGGCTGTAGCCCTGCTAGCACCCTAGGAGCTCTCTCAGCAGGGCCTTAGCCTCCTCCTCGCTGTCAACGCCCTTGATCAGCACCTTTCCCGTCTTGTACACGCTGACCTCCCTGCCTCTACACCTGAGCTTGGACATCAAGGAGGTAGAGAGCATTTTCTCCTCGCAGCTCTCAGCAATCTTCTTGATGGCCTCCTCTCTCCTATCCCACCTCAGTACAGCAATGTAGCTAGGCTCCCCTCCACAAGCCCTTTCAACAACCACCACATACTCCTCGAACTTCAACGAATCACCAGGCTTCATATGCAAAGCTGGTTAAAAACATAACATATAAGGTCAGCTCTAGCGAGCTGGCTGCAGGCATCGCTTAAGTACTCTATATAAGGTGCTCAAGCAGCTGTAAACTCCATCATAAGCTGCAGCACCAGAGCCGCTTGGTAACCCTTATATCTCATGGCGTCTTATGTAGTGTGCATGGTGGTTTGTTGAAGAAACACTGCTGTAGCCTAGTACCTCTACTCCTCTTAGCCTTCACAGCTGTGTCAGCTGTGGCCTGCCAGGAGTTCTATGGCTGGAGGGTTGAGGTTGAGGTTGCTGTCAGCAGCTTCCTGAAGGCTAGTGTAGCTGTCTTCTACAAGCCTATAGACAAGTCTGGGTCCCCTTACCCATGGGACAGGTTCAAGAGCCAGATATACCCTGGGGCAGCTAGCAAGCTTAAAAGCGACATGAAGGACCTCGTAGACTACCTCATTCAAGGCGAGTCTGCTCTGCAGTACTATGGGCTGGATGAACGCGCTAAGGCAGTACGTCTGACATGCACTATAGACCTGAGGAAGACCTCGTCCATAGCTGAAGCTGGATACATGGTCAAGCTCACCTTAAGAGACTACCTCAAGGAGTCTAGAGGGTGGATTGACGTGCTTACTGTCAAGGTAAGCGGGTACTCCATAGAGGACGCTCAGCCATCAAGCACCAGAGCCTACATGCGTGAGAGCGAGGTGAGGTGGGAGAACCCAAGCTACAGTGATGCACCAGAATCCTATACGGTGGAACTGAGGGGAAACACGCCTCCCAGAGCCTACATAGACTCCATATCACCGTCTCCAGCCAAGGAAGACAGCATAATATCCCTTACAGGGCATGGGGAGGACGAAGACGGCAGGATAGTGGCCTACGAGTGGAGGTCTAGCATAGAAGGCTTCCTAAGCAGCCAGAGAAGCTTCCAGACAAGGCTCTCTCCAGGCACACACACCATATACTTCAGGGTGAGAGATGACAGCGGAGCCTGGTCAGAGTACACAGCCGCAACCCTAGTAGTAAGCAGAAACCAGCCTCCCACCTCAGCTATATCAGCCTCCAGGAGCACAGCTGCTGTAGGAGAGGAAGTGGAGCTCGATGCATCAGAGTCAAGCGACCCAGACGGCAGGATAGTGGCCTACGAGTTCGATTACGGCGATGGGGCAGCTGAAACCCTAACCACACCGAAGACAAGCCACAGCTACAGCTCTCCAGGAGAGTACACAGTGAAAGTCAGGGTCAAAGACGATAGTGGAGCATATAGCAGCTGGAGCACCCTGACGATCAAAGTCGAAGAGCCCAGCACAGAGCCGAGCAGGGAGCCAACCAGGGAGGCGACTCCAAGAGCTGAGGAGGCCTACATCATAGTGGTAGTGGAAGACGAGCAGGGCGCCCCAGTCAAGGGGGCTGAAATATACGTTGATGGAGCATACGCTGGGTCAACAGACAGCAGCGGCACCCTACACGTAAAGAACTTGGCCACAGGCACCCACTCGATTAGAATAGCATCCAAGGGGCATGCAGAGAAGCAGCTCTCAGTCCACATGCGGAAGGGTGAAAACAAGCTCCACATAAGGCTATCACCTGCTAGAAGCACGCAGATAAAGCCCATCTACGTGCTAGTACCCATCGGGGGGGCAGCAGCTCTAATAGCTGTACTCGCTTTCCTCCAGAGAAAGGCCCCCAGAGAGCTTGAGCAGCCTCCTGCACCCACACCTAAGCCAAGCCAGGCGCCAAGAGCTGACACGCAGCTATATGATGAAGGCGAGGAGTAAAGCACGCTGCCAGCGTGCTCTCCCCTTTGTTTACAGTGCTTTAGGCTTCGAGAACCCCGCACAAGCCACCAAAGCCCCAGCTAAACCCTCAACGCCCAATATACCCCAGAAGCTCCCACCTAAGCTCCACTGCAAAGGCACACGATCAGCAAACCCATGCGACTCCAAGCTCAGACAGCCTAAGGTTTACAGCTCGACTGCCATGGACAGATAACGTCGATGATGGGCTACTTTTCACCTAGCTCGAGTGCTCCGAGGTTTCAGCTGCCCTCCCATACTCCGGTAAGCGCACCAACCATTTTAACCACAGGCTCCAGTTCCGATGGGGCTTCCATGATAAAGGCAGAGGGCTTGACGAAGAGGTTTAGCAGCCTTACTGCAGTGGACCACATCTCCTTCAGGGTTGAGGTGGGTGAGATATTCGGGCTCCTGGGCCCCAATGGAGCGGGGAAGACCACTACAGTGCACATGCTAGCTACACTGCTTAAGCCAAGCGAGGGAGAAGCCTGGGTTGCTGGCTTCAGCGTGACTGAGAGCCCTGGGGAGGTCAGGAAGCACATTGGGATAGTGTTCCAGGAGCCCACCGTGGACAGGTTCCTCTCAGGCTGGGACAACCTCTACATCCATGGGATGATATACGGTGTGCCGAGAGGAGAGCTAAAGGAGAGGATAAGGAAGGCTCTTGAGTTCGTCGAGCTAGAGAGGTGGGCTGGCGTCCTGGTGAAGAAGTACAGCGGCGGGATGCTCAGGAGGCTTGAGCTAGCGAGGGCTCTGCTCTACGAGCCTGAAGTCCTCTTCCTAGACGAGCCCACCCTCGGGCTAGACCCACAGAGCAGAGCCAAGATGTGGGAGTACATCAAGGAGCTCAGGAGAAGCCAGGGTACCACGATACTCGTGACAACCCACTACATGGAGGAAGCTGACAGGCTCTGTGACAGGGTAGCCATCATAGACAGAGGCAGGATAGTGGCTGAGGGGAGCCCTGAGGAGCTTAAGAGGAAGCTCGGCTCAGAGGTCATATACCTGAGGAGCAGGAAGGCCAGCGAGCTCATCGACGAGCTGAGGGAAGCTGGCCTAAGCGCTAGGATGCTCTCACCTGAGCTGATAGCGCTAGCTGTCAGCAGCGCAACTGAGGCCATGCCGAAGCTGTTCACGGTGCTGGGGAATTTAATCAAGCACGTCGAAGAGATCTCGTACCACAGGCCTAGCCTAGAAGATGTCTTCCTGCACTACACTGGCAGGAAGCTGAGGGACTCTGAGGCTGATGCAGCAGACTTCATCAGGATGGTAGCCAGGGTGAGGAGGTGGTAGAGTGGGCTTCACTTCAGCTGTAGCTGTGATGTGGTATAGGCAGGTGAAGAAGTTCTACATGGCCAAGCCTAGGCTCCTAGGCTCACTAGCCCAGCCGATCCTCTGGATGGTGTTCTTCGGCCTTGGCTGGTCATCGACTATAAGAGGCCCAATGGCCAGGATGCTCTTCCATGGCTTAGATTACATGTCCTTCCTTGCTCCAGGAGTCTACATGATGAGCATATTCATAGTAAGCTTCATGTCAGGGGTCTCGGTGATATTCGACAGGCAGTTCGGGTACTTGAAGGAGCTCCTAGCGTCGCCAGCGCCAAGGGAGGCTATAATGCTAGGTAGAGTGCTAGGGGACTCGACAGTCTCCATAGCGCAGGCTACAGTGCTCCTTATGGCAGCTAAGGCGCTCGCACCAGGCATTAGCTTAGCAACCCTCCCAGTAGCCTCGCTGGTAGGCTTCCTAGCAGCACTCTGCTTCACATCGCTCGGCTCAATCATAGCATTCAAGATGGAGACCTTTGAGAGCTTCAACATAGTCAACACGTTCATAACGATGCCCATGCTGTTCTTGAGTGGCGCATTCTACCCCATAGACACGATGCCAGCTTGGATGAGGCACCTAGCCTACGTCTCTCCTCTGACCTATGCCGTCGACGCGACAAGGGGGCTGCTAGCCGGCTACAGCCACCTGCCTCTAGCTGTGGATGCTGCTGCCCTGCTTGCTGCAGCTGCAGCTCTGCTGCTGCTCTCAGCTGCAGCCTACAAGAGAGCTACGGTGGGCTAGCTTAAGGCCGTATGCCTGCGCGCACGTGCCTCTGGTCCCATAGCTGCTACTATCCTCCCTACTGCAATCCAGTATGCTGCTGTCCTCATGTCAGCATTCTTCTCTGCGTGCAGCCTGTAGACCCAGCTGAGTTCCTTCTTCATCCTCTACTTGAGCCTCCTCCTGCGCGTGGGAACACGCTTCATAGCTGAAGCTAAGGTAGCTGCACCAGGTGACCCAGAGTTCACAACCCTTTTAGTACCTGAAATGCCTTCTACCACATGAGCTTGAAGAGCATACTTGCGCTAGTCCTTGCTTCCATAGCTGCTCTCGCCATAACGCTATATGCCCTCGCTAGAATAGTAGAACAGCAGCATCCAGCGCCACCTGAAGCCACGGGCATGCCTGCTGGAGCTGCACGCAGTGCTCAGCCACCAGCACCGCCCTCTCAAGCTAGCAGGCTTAAGATCGAGGTTGTAGAGGGCTACCTCGTCACGGCGCCAACAGGATGCAAGCTCTATGTGAGGATATACCAGCCTAAGCGATCCCTGTACGCCGCTAGGTTCCCAGCTATAGTCTATGTTGGCGGGGGCAGAGGAGAGGGTGTGGTGAGGCCTCCCTGGGAGGGCAGGCCCCTAGCTGTAGCTGAGCTAGGCGTGATAGAAGTGTACTTCAACCCTGAGGGCGTAGGCCCGCCACAGTACAGGAGTGAGGGGGAGCCTGACTTCGGCGGATTCAGGCAGCAAGATGACCTCAAAGCTGTGATAGAGTACGTTAAAGCCCTCCCCAACGTTAACCCAGAGAACATAGGCGTCATATCATTCTCCTTCGGGATAGCTACAGCAGCAGGGTGCCTAGGCAGGTACCCTGAGCTAGGTGTCAAGTACCTGATCGACGTGGAGGGCCCATCTCACAGCGTTATAGCAGCGCTAGACTACGGGACAGAGGAGCAGCAGAGGAAGTTCTATGAGGCGTTCGGCCACTGGAGCCTAGCAAAAGACCCCTCACCTGAGAACGAGGAGTGGTGGAGCCAAAGGGAGCCAATAAGGTACATAGGAGGCTTCCCAGGGGCATACC
>QMWA01000011.1 GCA_003661385.1 Thermoproteota archaeon
ACTAGTTCAGCTCGATAAGGCTGCTAGATCGCTTAAAGAAGATCTAGACGAGGATCAGCTGAGGAGCATCATCTACCTACTCGATGCTCTCAAGAGGACGGAGGACGTAAAGAAGTCTGTTACGGGGGAGATGGAGAAAGTAGAGAGCAGGTAGCAAGATGCCGTTCTTTAACCCCCTACTCGACGAGAAAGAGTTCAAGAGGGTATACATTAGGTACCCAGGAGTAGTTGAAGATGTGATCAAGACACTTACAAGGCTTACTGAAAGGGAGGAGAAGCTGCTGGTTCGAAGGAGAGGTACTATCGCTGTGGTAACGCGAACTTTCTCATGCAGAATATACTTTAACGGGAAGCTTGTTAAGCTCAATAGCAGAGTCATTAAGGCTCTTGAAAAGGAGGCAAAGAAAGAAAGGCCATACCAGCTCCCAATAGATGTCATTGTCGAAGTGAAGTATAGAGTTAGCGGAGAGAGGAGAAGACCGAGGAAAGACGTGATAGTTATCAGGATAAGGAAGACCAGGAAGGGAGCCTATCTGATGTATAGTGCGAAAAAGACTAGCATGATGAAGCCTAGGCTCGTAGTTAAAATACTAGCTGACATGTTAAAGGCAAGTGTCACAGAAAGTCTATCAGCAACATTGTAAGAGGGCTGAGGAGGAGATAATATTGGAGGCATGTGAGGTAGTTGAGCTGAAGTTCCCAGGAGAGCTTATAGGTAAGGAGGTTATAGATAGCAATGCTCGAAGAATAGGGGTTGTTAAGAGAATATTGGTGGTAATACCCCAGATGTCCATCAGAATGATAGTGCAAGGTAAAGGTGAACAGGAACTACCAATATCAGAAGAAGACATAGCTAAGGTCAGCGGGCTTATTCAGCTAAACAAGAGCTATGAAAAACTAGAGGAGATAGATGTAGGAGAGGTCTCTAAGCTGAGAGTAAAGATATTTAGAGAGATACAGGAGAAGCTCAAGAGAACCTATGGGCGGGTAGGGTTTAAGGATCAATAAGAGACTGCCAGAGAATAGTCTGTAGACCCTAGCACCCGTATCGCAGCCTTCCTAACTTTCTCCCTATCTTCTTCAAAGCTATAAACCCTAATTATGTTCATAAACCTCTTCATGAAGTCAATTAATTCAGATATACTTGAGCTTTCAATCTGAATAACTTCTCCGCCTACTCTCCGGTGGAGAGGGATCCTCATATCTTCTGATGGAGGCCCCCAGTGGTAGGGCACCGTCGGTAAAGTTGGCGTGTCTATGATTATCCTCTCTATAGGCACACCAGATTCAGCTGACAGCTCTTCTCTCAGCTTATTTCTTACGGCTTCGCTCCTGAACAAGGTTACCACGTATCTATCCCTCAGGAACATGGTTCTCTCATATGCAGCTTTAAGGAGCTTCCTAGCTTCAAGTCTCTCTATTATCTTTCCAGCCTTCTGGTGCTTTTTCAGAAGAACCCATGTCGTGTAGTCATCTAAGGAGCAGTAGAACTTTGGGTCTAGCAGCTGCTCCCTGGAGATCTCATCTTCAACCTGCTCTAAAGCCATGTTTATCATGAGCTGCACTGCACGCGATGTCTTGTGAAAATATATTGCTCGGAATGCCTCCATTCTCCCGATTAGCAAGGTTTCCAGCGCTGGAAGGGCTTTCTCATCTAGAGAAAGAACCTCCTCTATTACATCCATGTTATAGATTATCCTATAGATATCTATGCTGCCATAGCCAGCACCCGTGTGGAGAGAATCTCTTACCACGAAGTCTAACTTATCCACATCTATGGCGCTTCTAATTATCTGATTCATGAACTGGGGCTTAGATGAGCACATCCCAGTACATAAGGTGGAAACTTCGCTTTTCGAGAAGCCATAATCCTCTAGGATGTCTCCTATCTCAGTCTTCTCCACTAGGATCTTAGACATGTGCTCGTGGTTGAGGCCAGTTTTCTTCTCGAGAAAGGGTTCAAACGAGTGAGAGAACGGGCCGTGACCTACGTCGTGAAGAAGAGCAGCCAGCCTTATGAGCTGTACATCGTCCTCGGACATGTACTTGCTGAGTTTCTTGCCTGCTATGCCAGCTAGATGTAGAACACCAAGTGAGTGCTCGAATCTCGTGTGCGTTGCTCCAGGATACACATAGTTTGAGCCAGCTAGCTGCTGTATCCTTCTTAGCCGTTGGAACACCTGGGTATCAATCACCCTTATCTCAGCTTCTGTTAAGGGCACATATCCGTGAACTGGATCTTTGATAAGCTTCACAAATTCCTCCTCTAGCGGCATATTAAACCCCTCACTTAAACAATGTCACCTGACCAGAGTCCACCTCAACTAGCTTTGACTCCTCGATGTCCCTGAATAAGCTTAAAGGGATCTTATCCACTAAGGGTATTCCAGCCAGAGCACAGCCAGCAGCTACAATGCTTCCAGCTTGGTGTGCTATCATCGCTCTAGGTGCTAGACCTCTCTTGTAAAGCCTGTATATGATGTATGCTCCAACAGTGCTTCCAGCTTCGGTTGTAAACACCAGTATACGGTTAGATACCCGCTCTCCAGCTTTAGAACCCTTCAACAGGGCACCTGTCTCCGGGTCTACATCACCTAAGAACGAGATGGAAGTATAGAGAACTAGGGGTATGCCCTTGGCTTTTCCAGGAACTATGCATCTACCGTGAATAGTCATACGGGAAGGCAGGTTGACACCCTACGATGTAAACTCTTGAACTATTTCTTTTAAACTAACTAACATGACTGACTTCCCTGATAGAGAGGGGATATAATGTGCGGCTTTAGCTGAGTTTGTTGCAATGGATGAAAATGGAAGGTTCTCAATTGGTGCCACGACTGGACAAGCACCACTAAAGACCTCGACACCAGCTCTTTCTAGCAACTGAAGAATCCCAAGCTCTCGAGAATAGGCAAAGGCTTTAGGTGAGGTAAAAGCCCATATCCTTCTCCCTCTTGCGACATTTCTCCCTCTAAGCATACATGCCAGCTGCTTGAGTTCAGGTAAAGTTAGATGAGGGCACCCTATGGCAGCCACCTCAGCCTCAGATGCAGAAGATAGGGCTTCAATGACTTCAATTAGAGCTTGCTTTGTAACAGACAGACTGTGTGGAGGCGCTCCTCGAGATGTCAGCATAGATACCCTTCCTGATGCTGCAGCAGCAGAAGCTATCAGCTTTAAAGTGCTCCATGGCAGAGCTTCTATTGCCTGCAGCTTAGCAACCTGCACATCTTGGGAGCCTATGAGGTAACCGAGAGCAGCATACTCTACGTCGCTTTGAGGCTTATAGCGTAACTCCACTTCAATCTCTGGCTTTCTATTCTCATCAAGATGCATTCCATACTCGGGAGTCTTCCCAATGATTGCTGCTGCAATAGAGGTTATGCCGCTCTCTCGGTTAGTGTACATCTCTAGGAAGCTATTTGCAAAGCATACAGCAGAAGACTCACCCCATGCAACGTGTGCCCCAGGCCTAGTTAAGGAAATGGTGTAAGGAGTGCATGTTAGCGTTAAGCTGGCGCCCATCTTCTGTAAGGACTTTAATACCTCAGTTTGAGCCTCTCTGAAGCTAGGAGAGTCTCCTAGGCTCCCCGGCTTCCTTAGGTCTATAGCAGCAGGATTTACTGTCGTGGGAACTTTAACTCTGACCCCACTCTCAGCTAAGTCTTTAAGTAGCTCCCTTCCAGCGTCGCCGATGTTCTTATATGAAACTGTGGCGCCTACACTATTGTGTAGGCGTTTCCACTTACATGAGCAGACTCTATGGGAATTAAGCGGGAGGCGCCAAATGCCTCTCCAACAGAGAGGAGTACTCTCATGCACCTGTCTATGACATCCCTTTCTGAGCTTATGGGTAGTTTGTCCTGGCTTGTGAGATGCAAGAAGAGCACCTACAGCTGCTCCTCGACTAGCTGCTTGTACTCCTGCGAGGAGAGAAGATTCTTCTTCTCTGATTCTAGGTTGTCTGGAGCTATCACTATCAGCCAGCCCTCTCCATAAGGGTCTCGAGATATGAGGTCATAGTTCTCTCCCTTACCGCTCTGAACCTCTTGGTTAACTTCCACCACTGTGCCGGTAAACGGCGCGTATATGTCGAATGCTCCCTTATATGACTCAACTACCCCAAAAGGGCTGCCTTGCCTTGTCTTGTCGCCTTTATTCGGTAGCATTACTCTTGTTATTTCCTCGAGCTCTTGAACAGCATATGAAGTGATACCTACACGAACTAGGTCTCCTTCTATTCTAGCCCACTCGTGGGTTTTCGTATATAGTAGATCCTCAGGGAAGTGAAGCTCTCTATGAGCCGCCAACTTTAACACCCAAGGTGCTACAGGGGGGGTGCTGAAAAAGTTTTAGATGTCCTCTACTCCAGCTTCAGTTATCTTGAAAGGCGCTTCTCTCTCTGGTAGGGTTGGGGAGTCGACTACTCGGGCTATTCTTATGTTATCAGGGCCTTTCCTGATGTATACTCTTGTTTTAGGGAGGTGAGCTAGTGTATGTCCCCCTACAGCGTTCTCAAGGCGTCCGCTTTTTATAGGACTTAAGACGTGATTGGTGATGAGCACAGCTAGGTTAAAGCTTTCAGCAACTCGTGCAAGCCAGCTTAGTTCTTCTCTTATGGCCTGTTGCCTAGCGGGTAGCATGTGTAAATCAGGGTACTCTGATCTGTAGTGGTGAAGAAGGGAGTCTACTACTACGAGCTTTATGGAAGATGAGTGCACCACCTTGTCTATTGAAGACACTATAGCATGCTGATGGCTGGCAGACAGCACTCTTATGACCTTTATGTTTGAAAGCGCGTGGTCTGAGTTCATTCCACGCAGCCTGGCTATTTCAGCTACTCTACGTGGAGAAAAAGCGCCCTCTGTGTCTACATATAGAGCACCAGAGGATAACCCCCCCTGAGCCTTGGGAAGCTGCACATTGACACACAGCTGCATAGCTAGCTGCGTCTTTCCAGCGCCATATGGCCCAAATACTTCTGTAATGCTGCTGGTCTCTATGCCACCACCGAGTATTTCATCTAGCATCCTAGATCCAGTAGTTATGTATGCTATGTTCTCCTCCATGTAGCGAGCAACCTGATAAGCTGACTCAGCCTTTATCTCAATGAGCTGCCCAGCTTCCTCTATTAGCTTCCTTATCACTCGGCGTGGCAGCCCTGTTTTCTCCCGTATCTTCTCAGATGGTGTGAGAAGTAGATCTTCGACTGTAAGTATCCCGATCTTAGCTAGCTTATCGTAGACTTCACTCTCCATCTCGAGCTTTGCTATAAGCTTAATTAAAGGAATCTTGCCCAAGAGAATCACCATGGATGGGGCTTAAGGCCTAGTAGGTAAGCGATCGTGTTCGTAAGCACATGTAGCACAGGAGTTATCAGGATGGCTATGAGCACCTCAACTATATCAACGGATAGCATGGCATAAGCTACAGCTGCTGCTGGAAGCATGAAATCCAGCTGGTCTATGAGGAAGGGAGCTTTCTCACCTGGAGGAATGCCCATTCTCCTCTTGATAAACGAGCCAAGCAGGTCGCCTAGCGATGCAGCAACACCAGCTAGTGCGCCGTATTCTGGAGCGCCTATAGCTAAGCCGGTTATCCACCCTGCAATCCACGCTGACACCAGCCCCCTTATTGTCTTGTGTGAGCCAAAGATTGGGCGACCATCGAGCCACCGCTTACCCAAGTCTACAGGCTTCCCACCGCCAAATATCACTGGAGCCATATTACTGACATAAGCTGGCAGGAATATCCATAGCGCTCTTGCCAGTGTGGCAAGCAGCATGCTACCAGTCTAATGGTAGTCATGCTGGTGACTTAATAACCTTCACTACATTATCTGCAGCAACCTCCGCTATGACATCAGCCCAATAGGGGATTACATCTCCGCCTATCGGCTTTAACCCCCCTCCCTCAAGCCTAACTGACTCTACTTCGATCATAGCTATCAGGTTCTGCCTATGAGCTGCATCCCATAGGGGGGCACATACCGCGCTAAGAAACCTGAGAGGCAGCAAGCGGTCGCTGAGGTTCTGCGCTATCAGCTGTTGGTACGTCTTTGAGACACCGATGCATGCCATCAGGTCTCCTGAGCTGAGGCGGCGCTTACATAGGTAAATAGCTGCTACAGTTTCAGTATAAGCTCTTGGTCTAAGTATTATGAGCCTATGTAGGAGCTGCTCTTCACTCCTTGGAAATACAGAAGAAAGCAGTCTTCTGTCTAGGAAGGAGCCTGCATCTATGATGCACACCCTTCTATTAGCTGTAAGCACCTCTTTAGAGGCATAGAGGATAAACTTCAGCCTGTAGTAGAGGCCTCCAAGCAGGCATATCAGTACACCAGGTTTTAGGATGCTGCCATGAGACATATACAACCAGCGAGGCTCCAGGATATTAAGAGGGTTGCTGCCATGAAACATGTCATAGGGCTTGTAGTCAACCCGATAGCCGGTATAGGAGGGATGGCTGGATTTAAGGGGTCAGATGACCCTAAGCTTGTAGAAGAAGCCTTTAAAATGGGCTACAGACCGCTATCGCCAGCCAGAGCACTAGGATTCCTTGAAGCAATCAAGAAGGAGAGTGTGGAGATCCTTACATATGGAGGAACTATGGGAGAAGACTACTGTAAAGCAGCTGGAGTAGAGTACAGGGTCATAGGACGCCCAGCTGGCAGGGATACGACAGCTGAAGACACCATTCAGGCGGTGAGAGGGATCTCCCAGAGTAAAGTGGAGATCCTCGTGTTTGTTGGAGGAGATGGGACAGCAAGAGATATCTTGATCGGGCTGAAGGGAAGAAGGACGCCTGTAGTTGGAGTACCAGCAGGGGTTAAGGTTTTCTCTGAGGTGTTTGCTGTCTCAGCAGAAGCAGCAGCTAGCCTTGTAGTGAGTTTCCTATCCGGAGAAACTAAAGTGGAGAAGAGAGCAGTGCTAGATGCTGACGAGAAAGCATACAGGAGTGGAGAGATTGTGATAAGGAAGCTTGGAGAGCTTTTCACACCTGTTAGTGAGGAGTACACGCAGGGGGGGAAGAGTGCTACTCCTATGAGCGGCCTGTCTAGCATAGCAAGAGGGATTGCTGAAGCCATTTCCGAAGAGCTTAAGGGAGCTCTCTGCATATTTGGCCCCGGATTGACCGTCAAGGAGGTAGCAGAAGCCCTTGGAGTGCACAAGAATGCTACATCGCTAGTGGCGGCAGCCGATAAGAAGATAATCTCAATAGATCCAGACGCAAGAGGCTTAGAGAAGCTTGCTCAGAAGCACGATAAGGTAAGGGTAGTGATCTCACCCATTGGAGGGACCGGTTTCCTTCTTGGTCGCGGAAACCAGCAGATAACACCTAATGTTCTGAAAAAGGCAGGAAAAAGAGGGATAATAGTAGTCTCAACACCATCCAAAATAGCATGTATAAGGCAGCTGCTTGTAGACCCTGATCTAAGAGAAATTAGGCAGTATTTGGGGGAATACATCAGGGTTATAACAGGATACAGGGAGTATGTAGTAAGGAGAGTTAGGTACTTGTGACCACATGTTAAGTTTAAAAGCTGAGACATAAGAGAGTATCCAGGGCCCGTAGCTCAGCCTGGATGGAGCGCCGCCCAAGTGGGTGCATGCCTTATAAGGGGCTCCCCGGTACACAAATACATGTCCCCCCGGGGGGCTAAGACAGCC
This sequence comes from Thermoproteota archaeon, assembly GCA_003661385.1. GTDB lineage: Archaea > Korarchaeota > Korarchaeia > B14-G2 > B14-G2 > B14-G2. The sequence continues at coordinate 7,671 of QMWA01000011.1, forward strand.
GGAGGTCGGGGGTTCAAGTCCCCCCGGGCCCACTCCTTTTGATTTCGATGATTTCAATGATTTCAAGCATCAAAATATATTATCCCTCAAGAACAGGCAGAACAGACCTACCTTGAAGGTATGGATAGAGCTAGCAAATGCCCCACACTGTCTCTTCTTTTACCCAGTGAAGAAGAAGCTCATGGAGCTAGGATGCGAGATAGTAGTGACATATAGGTCATATGGTTATACCTCAGCACTCGTTAGGAAATTGTACTCTGATGTCAATTGCTGGCGTATCGGCAGACACGAGAAGACTCTCAAAGGAAAGCTGATAAGCTACGCTAGGAGAGTAAGAGACCTTAGCTCACTGATATCGAAGGTCAATCCCGACGTACTTCTTACTAAAGCTTCACCCGATGCTACTAGAGTGGCCTTCGGGCTTGGAATACCATCCATTGTAATCTATGATAATGATAAGAACCCCCACCAGTGTAAGCTGACATTCCCTCTAGCAGACAGAGTGATATTACCAGAGTGCTTTCCAGCTGAGAAAGCAGTCGAGTATGGAGCTAGAATGGAGAACATAAGGGCTATAAAGGGAGTACTCGAGGTAAATCACCTTGATGTTACATTTGAAAACAGGCTTCCTACTAGAGTTCAGAGAGCACTCGAGAGTGAGAATAGCAGAGTTATAGCCATGAGAGACTCTCCAAACTCATCTTCATACTGCAGTGTTAGCATAGGCAGGGTTTTATGTGAAGCTGCTGAGAAGATCTCAAAGAGCATAGGAAAAGCTGTTTTCATAATGTTCCCAAGAGAAAGAACGTATTTAAGCAGAATAAACGGGAACATCATCGTGCCAAGAAGGGTTGTGAACACGATTCAGCTCTTTAGAAGAATAGACCTCATGATCGGTGGAGGAGGGGCTATGACTCGGGAGGCAGCTCTCGTTGGAGCACCTACGATCAGCTGCTATCCAATGGAGCAAGTAGCGCCTACCAGGGAGCTTGCCAACAGAGGACTCATAGAGGAGTGCAGAGTAGATCCTAAGGAGATAGTTGATGTTGGACTGGAGATAATAGATGAGAAACCTGAGTATGCTGAGAGAGCATCAAGATACCTTAGGGAGTGCGGCAAGCCTTCAGAAGCCATTATAGAGGAGGTTTTTAAGCTGGTATAATCCTCTTAAAGTATATTCTCTTGGAAAGAAGGTACCATACATATAGCATTGCCAGTAGAATCGCCGTCGAAACCACAACCTTCGCTATGCCCACAATATACATTATGAGCAAAGACCTACCAGGCTTTATGGGGATTATGAGGAATTTTATTACAAGTAGAGCAGCAATCACAAGCGCCCAGCCATAAACCACGAGAAGAAGAGCCCTTATGAAGTCTGAGTCGAGCAGGTGGTTAAGCACCAAGTAACACCTCAGTTGCTATAGAGAGGACTGTAGAGAAAACGGAGAGCAGCACTATTTGTCTAATAAGAAGCTTTTCATCCTTAGGACTAGTTGATGTAAGCAAGCCAACGAGAGTTATTGGCGCCCTTGGGTCTTTGTTAGCATAGATTAGCCCGCTTCTGACTATCACAGGCCTAGCCTCCAATCTCGTCCTCTCAAGAAAGCCTTTAACGCTAGTAAGGTATGAGAAGCTATTGAGGACATATGGGAGCATAGCCATCACCAGATAGAACTCTAAGCCTGAAAGTATAGCTATTCCAGCCATCACAGCGCCTATCATATGCGACCCGCAGTTTCCTGCAAAATATTTTGCAGGAAACCAGTTATAGTATAAATATACGGCGAGTGTGAATAACATCGGTACGGACAGCAAGATAGGCTTTGTAGAGCCCTTAAAGTAAGCGAGAAGTATCCCACCTAAGAGCATGATGATACATGTGGATGGCAGAACCCCATTCATGACATCGATCATGTTCGCGGAGTTAGCTACAACACTGACGTAAATGGGAATGATTATAAAGTAGAAGATCGTTAAACGAGTCATACCAACTATGGGAAGCCTTGGGTATGGATTCAATTCGGCGGTAAAAAGACCTACAGATGGAAGGGTGAAGACCACCCCCTTTACTGGACCACTTATTCCTGCTACATCATCTAACATACCGAGAGTGAAGCTAAGCACTGCAACAAGCATTATGGCAAGGTAGAATCTTGACATGCAGGAGGCGGCTATGGCTGCTGCTGCATAGCATGCAACAAGTGTCAGAAGCAGGGGGATTCCACCAAATTCGATGGCGACATGATCCCAGTTCTTGTGAACATCTATCCCAGTGAGGCCTATAGCCTTAAACCTCGGCTCTAAGTGTCTAAATGCTAGGAAACCAAGCGTAGAAGCTGCTATCTGCGATAAAAGCATAGTATGGAGGTGCATGCTCCCTAGGTTTGACCAGCTAGTCTTTTAAGTTTAACAAGACTAGCAGCCAACTGATGCTGCTGGCAGAGGTGCTTATAGCTCTAACTTCGATGCTAGCTTCTAGCAGCCTTCTGTGGGGAGCATTAAGGCTGCAGATAAAAAAAGACTACTTAGCTAAGGACTTACATAAAATAGGTGAGAGGTATGCTTTCAGGCTTGGAGGAATCGCGGTACTTGGAGGCTTTTATGCTGGGTGTGCAGTTGCCCTAGCTTGCTTTAGGATATCAATACCTGCGGGACTTATTGCTTCTACTATGCTCTTTGCTTTAATAGGAGTGGTCGATGATATGATAGGACTTACTCCAGTTGAGAAAGTTACTTATGCAGCTATAGCATCAGTTCCTGTGGTAGCGGTCCCCAGCTCAATAGCTAGCTGCAGTTTCATTGTAGGTAAATCTACGCTGCTTGCAGTAGCCTTCTCTGTACTCCTTAGCGGATTTACAGCCAATGCGGTTAATACCCTAGCGGGATATAATGGGCTAGAAGGGGGAGTTACGTCCATTATGGCCACAGCTATCCTCGTGTACACATATGTAAGGCATGGGAGTCTTGAGATTACCCTTCCCTTATCAGCGCTACTAGGTTCCTTAGTCGGCTTCCTGAGGTACAATAGGTATCCTGCTAGAGCTTTCCCAGGGAACATTGGAACCTTTTTCATGGGAGGCACACTTGCATCTCTCAGCATATACTCAGGCTCGCATCTACTTCTAGTAGTACTCCTAGCACCTCACTCAGTAGACTTCATGTTAAAGCTTAGTCAGAGATTCACCTGCAGAGAGAAGCCTCATGCAAAGGTTAGAGAAAACGGGGTGATAGAGCCCCCACCATATAGGTCTCTAATAGCAGCAGTACTAAGCAAGGCGAGGTTAACAGAGAAGCAGCTTGTCCGAGTAATCATATTAATTGAGGGAGGGGTTGCTGCCGCTGGAGTCCTAGTTCTACTAGCGCTCTAACGACATCTTTATATCCTACACTGGCCTAGCTATCTGGAAGCCCCGTGGTGTAGCTGGCCAAGCACGAGTCCTTGAATGCCGGACTTTGGATCCGGAGACGCCGGTTCGAATCCGGCCGGGGCTACTTGCCACCCTTCAGGTACATCCTCCATGACAACACTGGCCTTTTAGCTGCCTGCGCTTCATCAACCCTCCTAACTGATGTGTTATGGGGGGCAGTTAGGACAGATTCAGGAGAGCTATAGCATTCCTCAATTATCCTCTTCATAACCTCATAGAATAGATCCAGATCCTGCTTAGTTGCAGACTCTGTAGGCTCTACCATCATAGCCTCACGTACTATCAAGGGAAAGTATACAGTCGGTGGGTGTATGCCAAAGTCTAAGATTCTTTTGGCAATATGAGCCATTCTTACTCCAGTCTCCCTCCTAACTTTCCTCAAGCTAACTGTAAACTCATGAGCCCTTAGCCTACCTCCATCAAAGGGGACTTCTATACACTCTATAGACTTGAGCTTCTTAAGCAAGTAGTTTGAGTTGAGCACAGCTATGCCAGAGACTTCTCTTAACCCCTCCAAGCCTAGGGCCTTAATGTATACCAGCGCCTTGAGGAGTACTGGGAAGTTACCGAGATATGGATGCACTCTCCCAATCGACTTGGGCCCACGATCCTTAAGCCTATAGACACCCTTCTCGCATACGATGTCTGGTGAAGGCAGATACTCAGCTAGCTCTTCAACTGCCCCAACTGGACCTGCCCCAGGGCCTCCACCGCCATGTGGCGTCGAGAATGTTTTATGGAGGTTGAGGTGAGCTATATCAACTCCCAGCTCGGAGATCTTAACCCTCCCGACTAAGGCATTCAGGTTTGCTCCATCATAGTACACTAGACCTCCAACATCATGAACTATTTCACATATCTCCTTAACCCTATGCTCAAAGATCCCTAGAGTATTAGGAACTGTAAGCATGATCCCAGCAGTTCTACGCGATACTGTCGCCTTAAGAGCCTCAATATCTACTGTACCATCCTCTCCACTTGGTATTTTGACCACTTTAAAGCCGCACATAGCAGCGCTGGCAGGATTAGTGCCGTGTGCAGAATCAGGGATCAGCATTTCATCTCTGTCTTCACCACGTAGCTTATGGTACTTCCATATCATCTTACACCCTGTATACTCTCCGCCAGCACCAGCAAAGGGCTGGAGTGTAAAGTCATGTAGCCCAGTTATCTCACAGAGGAGCTTCTTAAGCTCATATAGTATCTTCAGGCAGCCTTGAATCCACTCTTCTGGAGCATGTGGAGAAGCCATCTGAACCTGCTCAAAGCGGGCTATACGCTCACATATCTTGGGATTGTACTTCATCGTGCATGAGCCCAACCAGTATGGGCCGCTATCGACACCATAGTTCATCTGGCTAAGCCTAGTGTAATGCCTAACAACCTCTACCTCACTGACCTCAGGTAAGGCTAGCTCCCTCCTAAGGACGCTTGGAGGCACTAGCTTGCTTGGTTCGCCTACTCTTGCTTTAACTCTCTCTTCTATCGGAGAGAACTTGAATCCAACCTTACCACGCTGGGAGAGCTCGAATATAGTGGGCTCTAGCAGCTGCTCACTACTTCTCCACCTAGCTTGAGTACAGGGCTGAGGCTTCAAGCAACCTCACCTAGGGCTTTTATAAGATGTTCTATATCAGATGCACTATGGAACTCGTTTACACCTATTAAGAGCGCGTTTGATGCCGGCTCAAAGGGTCTCCCAAACAGAAATCCCTCAGCTGCTAGCTTCTCTCGGATGCTAGCAGCGCTTACATTGGAAAGCTTGATAGCGAAGTCTCTGAAGAACGGTGCAGGTATAGCAGGGGCTTTTATCCAAGGTAGCTCATCTAGCAGGCTTGCTAGGTATGCAGCATATGATATCAGCCTTTCAGCAAGCTCTCTCAGACCGGACTTACCGAGCAGTGCCAGGTAAATCGCTGCCCTTATCGCGTTCAGCGCGGAGTTCGTGCATATGTTGGAGGTCGCCTTCTCTCGCCTTATATGCTGCTCCCTGGTTTGCAGAGTAAGCACATAAGATCTCGTACCATCTGCATCTGTAGTGATCCCAACAAGCCTACCCGGCATCTGCCAGATTAGCTTATCATCCCACCTGCATGCTAGAATGCCAGCTAGAGCCCCGCCTAATGCTGGATAGTTCCCAAGAGGCTGAGCTTCTCCTGTTACTATGTCAGCTCCATACTCAGAGGGAGGCTTTATCAGAGCTAGTGATATGAGGTCGACTCCTACTACAGCTAGCGCTCCTTTCCTATGAGCAGCCTCAACTAGCATCTCTGGATCAGAATAAATGACTCCTGTGAACGCTGGGTTTTCAAAGAACAGGGCAGCAGTGTCCTCTGATATGGCTTGTTCAAGCCTATCTTGCGGGATAGATCCTGTCTCTAGGTCGCACATCACCTCTCGAAGGACTATGCCAGTGGGCTCCAGGTACGTTTCTATGACGGACCTAAGCTCCTCTGAGATAGGAGAGACTACAACAACCTCCCTCCTCCTAGTTACTCTCGCAGACATTAGGAGAGCCTCTGCAGTTGCTGTTGTATAGTCGTACATAGACGCATTAGCCACATCCATCCCAGTAAGCTCACAGATAAGAGACTGGTACTCGAATAAAGCTTGTAAAGCTCCCTGAGAGACCTCAGGCTGGTATTGGGTATAAGAGGTATAGAACTCCTGCCTAGATGCCAGCTCGTCTACAGCAGCAGGGACATAGCAGAACCTTGGAATCCCGCCTACAAAGTACTTCCGTGGATCTATATGCCTATTCATGGATAAAGTCTCCTTTAGCTCAAGCAAGACTTCCATTTCGCTTAAGCCAGAGGGGATCTCGACCTCCGAGGAGGCGCCTATTGCACTTGCAAAGAGGCTGCCCAGGTTGCTAAAGCCTAGTTCACGCAGCATCTCAAGCTTAATCTCATCAGAGCTGTTGGGGATCCACTGGTGAGGCATATGCTCACCTTCAGGCTGAAGAGCTAGCTACTTAAGTCTTAGCACAGTTCCCTTGAGGTAGGTTGGAGCACACCCCTCCACCCTTACCTCGCACCACCTCCCTAAGGCAGAGGAGGGGGCATCTACTACAATAGGCTTATAGGACCTAGTCCTAGCAATAAGCCCGCCTCTGGGCCCCTCCTCAACTATGAGCGCTTCGACAACTTCGCCAACATACTGGGCATTCTGCTCCATAGCAGCCTTTCGGAAGACAGCTAAGAGCTTCTTCACCCTCCTCTTGACAACCTGGGGGTCTAGCTGCTTCAGAGTAGATGCTGGAGTCAGCGGTCTATGCCCGTATCTCGATATGTTAAGGACATCAGGCTTAACTTCCTCTATCACAGCTAGAGTATCGTTAAAGTCACTCTCAGATTCTGTCGGGTAGCCAACTATAACATCTGTTGCTATAGTACACTGCAACTTCTCCCGGAATAACCTAGCTAGCTCCAGGAAGTCAGCTACTGAGTAGGTGCGATTCATATCAGCTAGCACCTTATCTGAGCCAGACTGAAGAGGAAGGTGAATGAAATTGTAGACCTTCTCATGAGATACGGCTTCAACCAGCCCATTTAACACCAGAGTGGCTGAGGAGGGGTTCATCATGCCAACTCTTATCATGAAGTCCCCAGGCACATTAGCAACCTCCTTAACCAGGTCTGGTAGCTGATAATGCCTGTAGAGGTATGAAGCAGTGTCCTGTGAGGTCAGCCACACCTCCTTAATGCCATCAGCTACAGCTTCACGCACCTGCTTGAGAATAGAGACAAGAGGTCTCGATAGCAGAGCCCCTCTGGCAAACCTAACACAACAGAAGGAACAAGCAAACTTGCATCCATTGGATATAGCCACAATTTCTATCAGAGGATTCATCCTGAAGGACTTATGAATGGAGATAGGAGAATACTCCTTTACCACGGATATTCCTCCCTTCAGCGCAAGTTCACATGCATAGGGGAATCTACCAATAGAGTGGGGGGTTATAATCGAGCAGCTCAAGTCCTTCACAAGCTTCATGACAGACTTTGGTGAGATAAGATATATGCAACCAGAGACTATGAGAGGCTTCCCAATATTGGCTAGCGCTTTTATTCTGCTGAGCATCCGAGCTTCTGTTGGCGACTTGACAGCGCATGTGTGTACTACAAGAATGTCAGCTTCATTGGGATTGTTTACCAACTCAAGATTCCTAAAGTGCCTTCTAGCTAAGGATATCATCAGCTCTAGATCTGACCTGTTAGCTGGACACCCATAGCACTCTACATATAGCCTCAACTCACCACACCATGTGCGCCGTACTTCCACTAATACACATGGCTAAATCTGAAACACCAACTTGAAATAAATAACTACACACGACGGAAACCTTAGTCAAAAAGTAGGCAGACATAGGTCTACTCCATGTAGCATTATTATTTCATCAAGAGAAGCATGTCATGCTATGGCTGAAGCATAGATATGAGTGCATGTGGGGTAACTATTAGAAATGTTAATCAGTAATCTAGAAAAATGAGATGTATACATTAATAGCTGAGAGTTGCCATAGAAGGGAGGAGAGTTAAAGTAGGTATTACCTTGCATAATAGAAGTGGTGCGTGGGATGGCAAGCACATACAAAATTGATGCAATAGACATGCTAGATATACCTCCGAACATAAGGTACCTCTATGTTGTTGCAAGAAAACTTCTGAAGAGTGAGGAGGAGGAAGGGAGGATAGTAGCGCTGCCAGAGCATGCATTGAAAACCAGGCACATAGTCAAGGTGATCGGTGTAGGAGGGGGAGGATGTAATACTGTGACTAGGCTGGCTAGCCTTGGTGTTAATAATGCTGAGCTGATAGCCTTAAACACAGATATAGCTCACATGAAGAGAGTAACAGCCCACAAGAAGGTCCTGATAGGCCAAGACCTCACTAAGGGAAGGGGGTGCGGTGGTAACCCAGACTGCGGCTTCAGAAGCGCTGAAGAGAGTGCAGCTGAAATAGAGGAACTCATAGGTGAAGCTGAGGTAGTATTCGTTGCGTTAGCACTCGGAGGTGGGACTGGAACGGGAGCTGCGCCAGTGATATGCAAGATAGCTGAGGAGAAAGGGGCGCTTGTGTTTGTGGTAGCCACGCTCCCGTCCCCAAGACATGAGAGGGTAAGGTATGAGAAGAGCCTCCAGTGGATCAATAGGATACGCGAACATGCTCATACCATAGCCTTAGTCTCCAACTCCCAGATATTCGAGCTATTTAAGGAGCTTCCACTGAACGAAGCCTTGAAGCTAGCTGATACAGGGCTTGCCTTGATGGTCAAGGGGCTAACTGACATAATCAACGAGGAAAGGCCTGGCATAATAAACATAGACCTAGCAGATCTCAGGGCTATAGCAACAAAGGACACAGACTCCGTGATCCTGATAGGATATGGGGAGGGGGAGAGAAGAGCAGAGGACGCACTCTATACAGCATTGAACTTCCCGCTGTTCCCTGAAATAGACCTGACAACCACTAGAGCTGCAATAATATACATTAGAGGGCCAGACGACTTGTTAGCTAGCGAGGTCAACTACATTCTAGAGGCGTTCCGAGAGAAGATACCAGAGGACGCTGAAGTCATATGGGGCTACGAGACTGATGCCACAATGGAGGGGCTTGAGCTGATCTTAGTGGTCTCAGGGGTGGCAAACATAGAAGCACCTTCAACTATTCCAGCAGTCCAGTGGCAACTATCTCAGGCTCGTGGCAGACCTCGTGTGAGGGATAAAAGGAGGATACTTGAGGAAGTACTCGACAAGAATGACTGGATATAAGCTGATTAATCACTTATAAATCCCCTCCACCCCGATATTTCTGTGGTTTTGAATGAGTGAAGCTTATACTCCAGTGTCAATAGCCCAGCTGATCTCGGAAGCTGATAGAGAGAGAGCAAGCAAGGCATTAACATGCAGAGTAGCAGGTGTTGTAACAAGTATAGAGGACAAAGGAGGGGCAGTCGAGCTTGTCTTAGATGACGGGAGCGGGTACAGGCTGCCAGTGGTTGCTAGGAAGAGTAGCATATTGCAACCAGAGATAGCAAGAGGCTGCTTCATAGAGGTTCTTGGGAGAGTGTGGAATAGAAGAGGAGAACCCGTAGTATTTAGCGAGCTAGTAATCAAGATAGACGTTATGAGGTTCCTGCTTAGGAAGTTAGAGACCATTAGGAGAAGAAGGATAGCCCCCACAGCTAGAGCTGAGGCTACCGAGGAAGTGCATGAGGTGAAAGTGGAGGCTCCAACTGGAGCCGAGGTAGCTACAGAGCACCAGGATGTAGCTTCTCTGCTGATTCAGGTGATAGGAGACAATGAATATACATTAGAGGAGATAGAGGGAAAGTTAAAAAAGTATGGAGTTAAAAGAGAGGACATAGTGAAAGCAATCATACAGCTTGAGGAAGAGGGCCTAATCTACGCTGTAAGAAGGGGTATAGGCCCTCAAAAGTACAAGGTGTTAAGGAGGGATTAAATTGTCTACAACCGAAGAGGAGTACCTGGCCATGCTAAAAAGGGTGAGAGAGAAGCTCCCCAAGGTTCTCGAGACCTCAGAGAGGTTTGTCATACCAGATCCCGAAGTAGTTCATGAAGGAGGCTACACGCACATCTTGAACTTCAAGGAAATAGCTGATGCAGTAGACAGAGATCCAGATCACATCATCTTGTTTTTATCACATGAGCTTGGAGTCCCTATAGTTAAGGCTGCTAAGAGGCTCATCCTACAGGCTAGAGTGAAGAGGAGGCTTATTGAGGACAAGATCCAGAAGTATATCAAGAACTATGTCATATGCCCTGAGTGCGGTAAGCCTGATACAAAGCTAATAAAGCAGAAGAGGTACGTTTACTTGAAGTGTGAAGTTTGTGGAGCTGAGACTCCTGTTAGAAAGGTCTAGTGGGGTGATGTTCATCGCAAGCAGTAAAGAGAGGAAGAATGAAGCTGAAACCGCTACTGATAAGGAGATGGAGGAGGTACTTCCAAGCCCAGGAGAGTGTGTAGGAGTAGTGTTAGAGCCTCTTGGAGCAGGCAGAATGAGAGTCCAGTGCGCTGATGGAGTCATTAGAGTATGCAGGATAAGGGGTAAGCTCAGAGGGAAGAGGAGCTGGCTTAAGCCAGGTGACGTAGTCCTGGTGTCAGTATGGGAGTTCCAACCGAGAAAAGGCGATATAGTGCTAAAATATGACGCAAAACAGGTCAGATGGCTGATAAAACACGGCTACATCGATGAAAGCTGGATAGCAGAATAGCAGGGGATCAGGATATCTAGAGAAGCAGTAGCTAGGAAGATATTCGAGGAAGGAAGAGTATACCAAGCAGTTTTAGACAGAAGGACGATAAGGAACCTGATAGCATTAGCCAACAGAGGAGTGATAAAGAAAATCGGATGGATAATCTCTGCAGGAAAGGAGGCGCATATATTCTCTGGAGAGGGAGAGCATGGAGAGATAGCCATAAAAATACACAGCGTACAGATGGTGAGATTCCGAAAGCACAGAGTATACATGAGAGGAGACTACAGGTTTGATACAGCCCCACTGTCAGGCAGAAAGATGTATGCTGTCTGGGCTAGGAAAGAGTACAGGAACCTGCTGAAAGCGTATAGAGCTGGAGTCAGTGTGCCTAAGCCGATAGCGATAAGGGAGAATGTTGTTGTCATGGAGTTTATAGGAGAAGATGGGCTTCCAGCACCTCTGCTAAAGGATGCTGAGGTGAAAAACCCGGAGGAACTCGCGTCTAGGATATTAAATGATGTGGAAAAGCTCTATAGAGAGAGCAGACTTGTGCACAGTGACTTAAGCGAGTACAACATAATGTACTGGAGAGAAAGACACTACATCATAGACTGGTCTCATGCTGTTGCAATAGACCACCCTAAAGCCATAGAATTCCTCTACCACGATGTGAAGGCTGTGACAGCCTTCTTTAATAGGGAGTATAAGGTTGAGACCCCAGACGCAAAGGAAGTTGTCAAAAGGATAGTTAGAGGGGGCTGAGATGGCAGAGGAAGAGCTTAGGATCCCAATTGATCGAGTTGGAGCTCTAGTAGGAGCTTCAGGGTGGGCTAAGAGGCTGATAGAGAAGACCCTTGGCGTCAAGCTGAAAATTGACAGCAACACAGGAGACGTTAAGATAACCTGCGAAGACGAGAGCTCTGCTGCAGTCGCCATGTGGAAAGCTAAGAGAGTTATAGAAGCCATAGGCTTGGGCTTTAACCCAAAGAAGGCACTTCTCCTAGCAGGAGACGAGTACACGCTAAGTGTAATCGACTTAAGCGAGTATGCACCCACAAAGAACTCTCTAATCAGGATTAAGGGGAGGATAATAGGAAGGAAAGGTAAAGCCAGAGAAAACCTTGAAAGGTACACAGACACATATATTTCGGTTTATAGAGATAAGATAGCCATAATAGGGAAGATAGAAGACGTTAAGCTGGCTGAAAAAGCTATAGAGATGCTAATAGAGGGAGCAGAGCATTCAACAGTCTATAAGATGCTGGAGAGAGAAAGCTGGAGGAGAAAGCGCGACGAGCTCCTTAGAAAAGGCGGGATCCCGCTCTGGTAGGTGATGCCATGCCTAGAAGAGAAGAGTACGTTGAAATAAGCCCCTCAGACTTCTTCTACAGAAACAAGGACATAGCTGGCTTCGACAACCCTGTGAGAGCAACCTATATGATAGTCCGGGAGCTCGTCGAGAACGCTTTAGACGCATGTGATAGAGCAGGCAGAGCAGGCAACATATACGTAGCATTCAGAGGAAAAGGAAGTGGGGTATTCCAGGTTGAAGTGCTAGATGACGGGATAGGGGTACCAGAAGACGAGATACCTAAAGCCTTCGGGAAAGTCCTTTACAGCTCAAAATACGTCCTAAGGCAGAGCAGAGGGACATTCGGGCTAGGAGGAACCATGGCACTACTCTACGGGCAGATAACAACACACGAACCATTTGAGGTATGCTCCTCGATAGGAGACGGCTACGCCGCTAGATACAGGCTGAGAATAGACATACAAAACAACAAACCAATAGTAGAGAGAAAACAGAGGATAAAGGTTCCCCCAGGAGCCACATTCACCCTAGTAAAGCTCACCTTCGAGGGAAACTACGAGAGAGCAAAGGGGAAGATCTTAGAATACCTAAAGCAGACAGCAATAATAACACCCTACATCAACATAGTGTTCAGAGACCCAAAGGGAGCAATATACGTCTTCCCAAGAGCTACAACAAAGCTCCCAGAGGAACCTAAGGAAAGCAAGTACCACCCATATGGTGTTGACGTCGAGGTCTTGAAGAGGCTGATAAGCGAGACAAAAACCAGGAACCTAGTGTCCTTCCTGTCAAAGAGCTTCCAGAGCATGGGAAGGCAGACAGCAATCAAAGTACTGAAGAAAGCCAGGCTAGATCCAGAGAAAAACCCAAGAAAGCTGACTGACAGAGAGCTAGTCAAGCTGGTCAGAGCGCTGCGAAGCTACGACAAGTTCAGAGCACCAGACGCATCATGCCTATCCCCAGTAGGAGAAGAAGCCCTAGAGAAGGGAATAGTCAAGGAGCTACGCCCAGAATTCGTCAAAGTCGTGCAAAGACCTCCATCAGCCTACGAGGGGCACCCATTTATAGTTGAGGTGGGAGTAGCATATGGAGGAGGAGTCCCAGCTACAGGAGACATAGTACTCTACAGGTTCGCCAACAGAATCCCACTCCTATACGATGCTGCAAGTGATGTAGCATATAAGGTCATCAGGAAGATAGACTGGAGCACATACTACGTGGATCCAGCTAGGACGCCTATGGCAGTCTTCGTCCACATATGCTCCACCAAGATCCCATTCAAAACCGTGGGCAAGGAGTTCATAGCCGACAAGCCAGAGATAGCAAGGGAAATAGAGCTTGGAATAAGGGAGTGCGCCAGAGCATTGAGAAGCTACATACTGAAGAAGATAGCCAAGCAGAGAATAGTAGAGAGATACAAGATAATGAGGAAGTACTATGAGATAATATCTGAGTCCCTCTCTGAGATACTGGGCCGGAGAATAGACCCAACCCCCGTCCTGAAGAGGATAGCCAAGCCAGCTGGCGAGGAGGTGAGTGAGAATGGAGAAGCTGACAATAGAGAAAATCTATGAGATAGCTGAGAAAATAGGAGAGATGATAGAGAGGGGAGAACCTCCTCTGCTTGAGTACCCACCAGCATCCACAAGCAACATAGAGTTCAGTGAACACGAGGGGTACAAGTTCGCACCCAAGTACTGGTCTAAGATACTTGGAAGCCACATCAAGAGCGTCAAGACGCTCGCAGGCGTGATATTCGCATTAGAAAGGTGCCTAGACCACATGAAAAGCGGGCTCACAATGACCAAGAGAGACTTCTACTACCTCCATAAAGTCGAGAAATTCAAGGGGACACTATTCCCATCAGATCAGAGAGAAACAGACACCAGAATAGTCCTACTAGAACTCATAACAGGCCTATCCAGAGAAATGCTCTCAATAACATCCGACCCAAGAGGAGAAGTCTATGGTGACATAACCCTAGTCGACAAAAGCGGGAACACCATAAAGCTCAACAAAGTAGGTGAAATGGGCTACGCTGTCCCACCAAACCCAGAGCACATAAAGTTCAAGGAGATAAACGTCAAAGCAGTGCTAGCAGTAGAGAAAGTAGGACCAGCAAAGAACATGATAGAGCTAAAGATCCCAGATGAGTATAACATCGCGATAGCAATGCTACATGGCCAGCCCTCAAGGAGCATGAGAAGATTCCTCAGAATGATCAGCGACAAAGGAGTCCCAATAGCAGTCCTAGTAGACCTATCACCATGGAGCATCAGAATAGCATCCACCGTAATATACAACAGCATCCACTCAGCCCACATACCAGGGCTAGCAACCCCAACAGCCAAGTTCATAGGAATACACTCATCAGACGTTGAAGAAGGAGGGTTCTTCGAGAAGGTAAGCAAAGTAGCTCTCGAACCTCTAACGGAAGAAGACCTAAAGTGCGCCAAAGACAACCTCTCAATACCAAGCCTGATGGGAAAGACGTGGATAAGAGAAAACAAGTGGTTCCTAGAAAAGAAGAAGAAGGCAGAACTCGAGATTTTCAAGGCAATGATAAGAAAATCCTCAGAACTAAAGGACCTATACATCAGATACCTTAACATGAAGTTCGAGGAACATTTAAATCTAAGCTTGAAAGAGTAACCATAGGTGCTCCGGTAGTGTAGCCAGGCCAAGCACGGCGGCCTTTCGAGCCGCTAACGCGGGTTCAAATCCCGCCCG
>QMWA01000012.1 GCA_003661385.1 Thermoproteota archaeon
CCTACATCATCGCCATTAGTTTGTTGGGTGGGTGGCTTTTAAGTGTTGGCATCTGGGCTGCAGTATGATGTGATGTTTCTTGCTGAGAAGGGTAAGCAGGCTGAGAGGATAGCTAGGGCTTTAGCTGATGGAGGAGTCTCTAGGAGGGGGGTTTATGGTGTTAGCGTGTTTGAGTTTGAGGTTGATGGGCTTAGGTGCGTTGCTGTACCCGCTAGGGGGCACTTGTATGAGGTTTACTCTCCTGACCGTGGGTATCCTGTGCTTAGAATGGAGTGGAGGCCTGTTGCTGGGGTGAAGGACGCCCCCAGGTATATTAGAGCTATTGTGGAGCTCTATAGGAGGAGTAGGCGTGTTGTCGTGTGCACTGACTACGATATTGAGGGTGAGCTTATCGGAGGAAACCTGCTGGAGTACGCTATTGGAGTCAGGGATCTTGGGTCTGTTGACAGGATGAAGTTTTCTAGCCTGACTAAGGATGAGATCCAGAGAGCTTGGAGGAAGCTCAGCAAGCTGGACTTGAACATGCTTGATGCTGGTAGAGCCAGGCATGAAGTTGACTACCTCTGGGGCATCTCCTTCTCTAGGGCTTTGATGACCGCTTTGAAGCTGGCTGAGGGCTGGAGTAAGAGCCTTAGTGCAGGTAGGGTTCAGACTCCGATGCTGATTGAGGTTGTCCGGAGGGAGCTTGAGAGGCAGAGGTTTAAGCCTAAGCCCTACTGGGAGGTCTACGCTACCATCCAGGTTCCAGGGGGTGTGCTGGAGGCTGCTTGCAGGCTTAACCCGTTTTGGAGCAGGGATGAGGCAGAGGAGGCTTGTAGGAGGGCTTCTTCAGCAGGGTATGCCGTTGTAGCTGGCGTTGACAGGAGGAGGGTTAGGAGGAGGCCTCCTCCGCCATTTGACACTACTGAGCTCCAGAGGGAGTGCTTTAGGCACTTCGGGCTTCCTCCTGATAGGGTTATTGAGGAGGCTGAGGCCATCTACCTGGCTGGAGCTATATCCTACCCTAGGACTGATAGCCAGAGGTATCCTCCCGGCTTGGATCACAGGAAGGTGCTTAAGGGGCTTGCTTCAGCTGGCTACGGAGAGCTTGCTCGAAGACTGCTTGAGAAGAGGGAGCTTAAGCCTGTTGAGGGGAGGAAAGGTGGAGAGGAGAGCGCGCATCCAGCGATATACCCTACTGGAGTGAAGCCTGAGGGGCTTACCAAGACTCAGATGAGGATATACGACCTGATAGTGAGGAGGTACATGGCTACTCTAGCTGACGACGCGATCAGAGAAACCGTCTCCATAAGGCTTGATGTCGGGGGAGTCGAGTTCAGGGCTACAGGCTCTAGGACTGTCTATGAAGGGTGGCTTAGGTACTATAGGCCTTATGCTGGGTTTGCTGAGGTTGAGCTGCCTAGCCTCAAGGCTGGTGAGAGGCTTAGAGTCGGTGAGGTGAAGCTTGAGGAGAAGGAGACTAAGCCTCCTCCAAGGTATACTCCAATGAAGCTTGTCCTCTGGGCTGAAGAAAACGGCATAGGGACGAAGGCCACCAGAGGAGAGATGGTGAAGAAGCTGCTTGATAGGGGATACGTTGTCAAGAAGGGAAGCCAGCTTGTGCCAACTCAGCTTGGGGTGAAGGTCGCTGAGGTCATTGAAAGCTACTGCCCTCCCTTGGCTAGCGTAGAGATGACTAGAGAGCTTGAAGGGAAGCTTCTGGGGATCCAATCTGGGGAGCTCAGTAGGAGTGAGGTCCTGAAGGAGGCTGCCTCCAGGGTTGAGGAGCTTGTTTACGAGTTTAACAGCAGGATAAAGGCCATAGGTAGGAGCTTAGCTGAGGGAGTTAGGGAGTCCACTGGAGAGTACATTGGGGTATGTAGCAGGTGCGGGAAGAGGCTTAAGCTGATCAGGAGGAGAGATGGGAAGAGGTTTATCTGGTGCACTACCAGAGACTGCACGTACTACCCTCTCCCCAGGAGGGGGAGGCTTAAGGTGCTTGACTACGAGTGCCCTAACTGTGGGCTTAAGGTGATCTCCGTCAGGGAGAGGAAGGGGAGATGGGTGCTCTGCGTTAAGTGTGGGCCTTGCTCCAGGTGTGCTAGGAGAGCTGAGTGCAAGAGCAGGTTTAAGTGACCTCATAGCTTACTTCAGCGGCTACACTCACTACCCTAGAACCTAGGTTGCTCAGGTACTTCTCAGCTAGCTTGGGCTGAGGTGTGTGTATTGGATATATGTCTCTCGGCTTTATCTCAGCTATCTTCTCCCTGAGCTGGTGTGGTAGGATGTGGCCTGATGCGTGTATGTGGTAAAGGGGTAGCCCAAAGTGGTCTAGCCAGTTTAGGAGCTTTGTGAAGCTTACCTCAGACTCCTCGTCTATCGGCTCTGATGACGAGAGTATGTAGCAGCTTCCTGGCTTGGGCTTCATCTTCACCATGTCCTCGAAGTCGTAGAGCGAGGCAGCTACTATGAGGTCTCTCTGGCGAGCTGAGGCTTCTTCAGCTGAGACGGACTCGAATCTCTTGAGGACAGCCTGCTCCCAGCTCCTATAGACCTTCTTCACCCTCCTGTAGACTACTATGTCCTTGAGGAGCTCTGGCACACCTAGCTTGGGGTCCTGCTCGAGCTTAGCTAGGAGGTAGGCTTGCCTCATCGAGACCGCTACAGCTCTACCGCACTCCCTAGCAGCCTCTATGAAGGACCTCAGCCTATCTATGTCTGCTATGCTGAAGCTAGCTAGGACAAGCCCCTCAGCCCTTGAGACCACCTCCATGAGGCTCTCCTTGACCTTCTCCTCTGACGAGACCTCAGCTCCAGCTGTGTTCGTTGCCTCAGTTATCACCGCAGTTGGGTCAGCTCGCGCTGCTGCCTCGGTGAAGTCTTGGGTTAGCTGAGGCTTCGTGCCATGCGCTCTGAAGTCTCCTGTGTAGACTATGCTCCCAGCTGAGGTGTGGACTATTAGCCCATAGGAGCCTGGTGTAGAGTGGTCTACGTGCCAGGGCTCTACCTCAACTGAGCCTATCTTCAGCCTGTCTCCTGTCCTGAACGTCTTGAACTCTATCCCAGTGAAGTCGAGCTCAAGCCTCCTTGGAGAGGTCTCTCCGAAAGCTGACAGCACTCTGAGCGTGGCTTCACCACAGTAGACTGGTATGCTCCTGTTGAGGAGTGATATGTACCCCGAGTGGTCTAGGTGCGGGTGGCTCAGGACTACTGCGTCAATGGGGCTCTCAGCTTCACCCACTCTGTAGAGCCCTTGGATCCTGGGTAGAACTCCCAGCTCGATTAGGCTGTCTATGCTCCTCGGAGTGAGGTATGGGTCAGCATAGAACCTCTTTCTCGATGTGAATGAGACGCCGAAGTCTAGCATCAGCTTCGTGTCGCCATCGCATACTAGTATCTTGTTCCCTCCTACCTCACCTACTCCACCGTAGAATGTTATGGTTGGCAAGCTGAAGGCTAACCTCCCTTCTCTTCTCCACTAGGCTTCTGGGTGACTGAAACCTTGATTTCAGCTGAGCACGTGTCTATGCTATAGCCTCTCTTGAAGGCTGTAGCCCTTATGCTGATGGTCTTGGTTGCGTTCGGTGTGAAGCTCGCGTTCCACAGCGCAGTGTAGACCCCATTCTCATCTGTGACCCCAGTCTCGTTGTGCACCTCCCCCTCGTCTGCTACTATCCTCACGTTCACGCCCTTTAGTGGGGACCCTGTGAGCTTGTTGACGACTTTCACCTGGATTGTGACCGTGAAGTTTGCTGTCGTGTTCGCTTCGACCTCAGCCTCTAGCTCGGTTTGGGAGAGCTCCATGGTGGCGTCGAGCTCAGCCCAGATCACGGTGAAGAAGGACTCCTCTAGGTACCTTCTTCCACCAGAGTTCCACTCTACTCGGATGCTGTGCAGGCCTATCGAGTACTTTCCCTCCTCAGCCTTGAACTCGAGTTCATAGGGGCCTAGGCCTCCTGGGAGGGTTGTGGACTCCAGTGTCCTGTTCGACACGTACTCGTATACCTCGACTCTTATGTCTGATGTCGGTGGCTCTAGCAGCCTTATCTTGACCCTGTAGCTTTGGGTTAGCCTGACTATGTTCGGCCTACATCCTTCAGCTAAGACCTCCACCTCAGCGCGAGGCTTCTCAGCTAGCAGTAGGGGCGCTACCAGCAGTACTATGCACACTGCTGCAGCAATTGCGACAGATGCAGCTAGCTTCCTGTCCTCTCTGAGCTTCTCCATCCTGGCACCTGCTCCCCTGCTGCTAGCTGGTTAAAATACCTTAGGTTTAAGTACTCAGAGGCAGCAGCCTGAGTAGTGGTAGCTTGGCGCTAGAGCACTTCCAGATTCCAAGGTATATCCTGTTTGGGCCTGAGGCTCTAGAGCAAGCTCCGCAGGCTCTTACTAAGATAGGGCTTAGGGGCAAGGCTCTCGTGATATCTGGAGGAGGCGCTACAGCTAAGATAGCAGACAGGTTCTGTAGCATACTCGAGGACAGCAGGGTTGAAGCCTCCAGGTTCACTGTTGAGAGCAGGATAGCTGATGTAGCTGAGGTCCTTGAGGCAAGTAGGGTTGCTGAGAGAGAGAAGACGAGGTTCGTCTTAGCTGTTGGCGGAGGTAGGATAATAGATGTCGGGAAGCTTGTGGCAGCAAACCTAGGGCAGCCCTACGTGAGCGTCCCGACCTCAGCTAGCCACGATGGGATAGCCTCTCCCTCAGTGTCGTTCCTGCTTAAGAGGAGCGCCATGAAGGCCGGGATCGATGTCAGCAGGCTTACACCTCCTCTTGGGATAATAGCTGACACCAAGGTCATATCCAGTGCACCTCCCATAACGTTCAGGTCAGGGTGTGGAGACATCTTAGCCAAGGTGACTGCTATCAGAGACTGGAAGCTAGCTCACAAGCTGAAGGGCGAGAGGTATAGTGAGTATGCTGCTGCCATATCAAGGCTCAGCTTCGACTTAATCAAACAGCATGCACATGAGCTTAAGCCTGGTGAGGAGAAGAGCAGCAGGCTCCTGGTCAAGACACTGATAGGCTCAGGGGTCGCCATAGGCATAGCAGGGTCCTCTAGGCCTGCTAGTGGCTCAGAGCACATGTTCTCACATGCATTAGACCTACTTTCAATGAGGGAAGGCTATAGCCCGGCGCCACACGGGATACAGGTAGCGCTCGGTACTATAATGATGGCCTACCTGCATGAGCTCGACTGGATGGAGGTCAGGAGGCTAGCTAAGGCCATAGGGCTCCCTGTCACTGCTAGGGAAGCTGGGATACCCTCTGATCTCGTTGTAGAGGCCCTGACTATGGCTCACAGGATCAGGAACAGGTACACCATACTGGGTGAGACAGGGCTGACGAGAGAGGCTGCAGAGGAGCTTGCTAGAAGCACCATGGTCATAGACTGAGGGCCACTATGGCAGCTAGCCTCCCGAGGGTGTAGCCGAGCAGAGAGGCTAGAGCAAAGGCTACTGCCTTGGACAGCGGGAGCCTGTGTACCACTCTACCTCCAAAGCCTGCTGTGAACCCCATCCAGCCTGTGAAGAAGAATGAGAGCATCGCTGCAGCTCTGAGGAGGGGTTCTTCCAGTATCCTGGCAGCTATCTTAGCTCTGATCTCTTCTAAGGCGAGCTGTGTGGTTGTGCTCTCAACCACCACGGTGACGCCCCCAGATATAGCTGAGTAGGCTATTGAGAGCAGGTAGTATGGTATCAGGGCGCTCAGTGAGGCTAGGGTTATCGAAGCTGTATCTCTCAAGCTTCCGTACCCTCCGAGGACTACAGCTACAGTGTGTGCTAGAGCTGTGGCGAGAAGCCAGCCCACAGGGAGAGCTAGAGTCGAGGCTATAGCCTCTCTAGCTCGAGCTCTGCTGACTTCAGCTACAACTGTGCTTGGGACTGATGGGGTGAACTCCACAGACACCAGGGTGTAGGATACTGCTGTCGAGGCTGCTGCCAGAGCTGAGGCCAATATGAGCACTCGGATGCACTCCCTGAGCATATCTCTGCTCCTCATCTCCTCGAAGAGGCTGCGTGGGCTAGCCAGCACCCTAGCTACTACCCTCATGGCTCTCAGTCTGGTGTGGATGCCTCTGGCAAGAGTTATAAAAGCTTGAGCATCTGTCTTGGGGCTCAGGATGGATGTCAAGGCTGCAATAGAGGCTAGGAGAAGCGTGAGGTCTTATGTGGCAGGCTACAAGCTCTCTGATGAGGAACTTAAGGCTCTCATGAGAGCAGCTCAGCTAGCCCCCTCAGTCAAGAACATCCAGCCATACTACTTCATTGTAGCTGTGAGCGATAGGGTGAAGAAGAGGCTCTCTGAGGCAGCTTGGGAGGCCTCCTTCATAAGAGATGCGTCAGCAATCTTCGTAATAGTCGGTAGGCCTAGAGACTCACCTTGGTACAAGATCGATGCGGCGATAGCAGGAGAGCACATAGTTCTTCAAGCTGTTGAGCTTGGGCTTGGCAGCTGCTGGCTTACAGCATTCAGCAGAGACCTCATAAAGAGCATACTGGATATACCGCCTGAAGAAGACGTTGTGGCGATGATAGCAGTGGGCAAGCCAGCGGAGCACCCGCCTCAGGTCCCGAAGAAGCCTGTGGAAGAGCTCTTCAAGGTAATATGATGAGGAGCGTGTTCACGGTCAGAGCGACCCTACATGTCACGCTGCTGTGCCCTTACCCAACTAGGCTAGAGCTGTACTCTGGGTGCAGCCACTCGTGTGTGTACTGCTATAGGAGCTGGGTTAAGCGTGTCCCAGCTGTCTCTCCTGAGCTAGCTGAGAGAGCCTTGAGGAAGGTTGCTGAGAGGCTTGGTGAGGTTCCTGTCCCAGTTAGGCTCTCAACTCTAGCTGACCCGCTTCAGCCTGCTGAAGCTAGGCGGAGAAGAACGCTGAGAGCGCTCGCAGCTCTGAGGAAGCTTAGAGCTCCAGTGATAGTGAGCACAAAGAGCAGCCTAGTGGCTGAAGAGCCTTACTTAAGCTTGTTGGCTGAGATGGCTGACGAGAGGCTTGCTGTAGTCCAGGTGACAGCGAGCCTGCCCCCTGATGCAGCAGCTAAGCTTGAGCCGGGTGCACCTGGGGTGGCTGACAGAGTGCATGCAGTTAGAGAGCTCAGTAGAGCTGGTGTGCCGTGTGCTCTTAGGCTCCAGCCATATGTCCCTGGTGTGAGCGACAGCTGGCTCACTGAGCTGGTTAGCATGATGCTTGATGCTGGAGTCAGGCATGTTATAGCAGATGGGCTTAGAGCACCAACTGAAGCGGAGCTTAGGAGGGTTTATAGAGCTGTTGGAGCTGACGTCCCCAGCGTCTTCACGAGCTCCGGTGCTGGAGCTCTCGTAGCTAGCAGAAAGAGGCTAGCTGAGGTGTTCTCAGCTGTAGCAGAGACGTGCAGGAGAAAGGGTGCTTCCTTCGCCACATGCAAGACTGGGCTGCTGCAGCTGCATACCACCCAGGACTGCTGTACAGGAGGGCTTATAGACGCCTGTAGGAGGCTTACGATGGTTGAGGTCTACTTCACATCTAGGAGGCTTGGTAGAGAAGTAGAGCTCAGCGAGTCGCTTGGAGAGAAGGTTCTACAGGGGACTGAGCTCTCAGGGACCCCCTTGGACATGAGTAGGCACTACAGGAGGCTTGTCAAGCTCTGGAGCCAACCCGATAGGGTTAGGGCTGCTACAGGCAGCCTCATCTACGTGGATGGGAGGTATGCTGCAGCTGAGGTGCTAGCATGCTGATCTTAGCTACTGCCCTGCTGATATCATTTGCAGTAGGCTCCTCAGATGAGAGCATGGCTGTCCCCGTCGGCTTTACTCGCAGAAAGGCAGCTGTTCTTGTTGGAGCCCTCATGGCTGCAGCTGGCGCCATGGCTTCAGGCGAGGCTGTTGAGCGCATGCTCGGAGCTAAGCTCTACACTAGGCCGCTTGGCAGAGTGGAGCTTGAGACAGTGGGGCTTGTCTCATCTGCCCTCATAGTCCTGTTCGCGCTGCTTGGAGTACCCCTCTCTACAGCTCAGGTGGTTACTGGAGCAGCTATAGGAGCTGGGCTCAGGAGCATAAGCCTCCCTGAGGTAGCTAAGCTGGCTTTAGCCTGGTGTATGCTCCCAGCTGCCAGCTACACGCTGGCTTACCTAGCTGGAGCTAAAGTACTCAAGGCTGTGAGAGCGTACTCGCGTGGGAGCTTAGCTAGGAGGACTGCAGCTGAGCGAGGAGCTCTCATAGCTTCATACCTTGCCTCGCTGCTCCTGGCATTTGCTAGAGGGGGGAACACCATAGGGCTTGGTAGCTTTCTCGCCATAAGGGAAGTTGGAGGGGCTGGTAGAGCCTTGTGCGCTGCTAGCATGGCATTAGGCGTAGCGCTGGTCTCGAGTAGGGTGGCTACTTCGCTTGGGCTTGATGTCATGAGCTTTCCTCCCAGTGTAAGCTTGGCTTTCATGCTTCCTCCGCTTGTGCTCCTCCATGTGATGACTGCAGCTGGAATCCCCGTCTCAACTTCTCAGCTACTGCTTCCAGCTATGCTAGGTGCAGCCAGAGCGTCTGGCATAAGGACTAACGTCGAGATTACTGTGAAGATGCTTTCAGCTTGGGTTGCGTCTGTCCCGCTGGCTGCGACATGCTCTTACGCTGTCGCTCTCACCCGACTCTGACTGCGATGAGCTTGAGGACGTCAGCTGAGTCCTCGCAGAAGTCTGATATCTTCTCCACGTTTTCTAGCAGCTCTCTGAGGAGCACTGCCTTAACTGGCTTCAGGTCCATTTCTGAGAATGACTCTAGGAGGGACATGTACTCTATATCACATACTCTCTCAAGCTCCTCAACCCTCCTTATCCCCTCCAGGCTTCTGCGTACATCTTCCTCCAGGAGCTCCACGCTCTTCTCCAGCTCCCTTATGCAGCTCAGTGTGAGCTCCATGAGCCTTCTTATCTTAGGATACAGCCTTCTGCAGACTTCTCCCATCTTCAGAACAGACAGCAGCCTTCCTGCGTCGTGTATCCCGTCGGTTATCATGTCCAGTATCCTCATGAGCCTTATCATGTCCTGCCTGCTTAGTGGTGGAGGCACACCCCTGACTGTAAGCTGCTCCATGGTTTCTCTCCTGAGTGTATCTGCTTCACTCTCTATGAGGTGCAGGAGCTGGAGCCTCTCATAGGCCTCCTTCTCCCTGCCTGCTGCAGCGTGATCTAGCATCTCTATGAGCGCCTCCATTGCCTTGATGCTGTACTTCACGTGAGTAGCCATGTACTCCATCGGCTCTAGGTGGCCTCTCAGCCCAAGGGCCTTAGCTAGCCTGCTTATCAGCCGCATGGTGGTGTACTACCTCTACTCTTCCACCCTCCTCCTCAAGGAGCTTCCTCAGCTTTTCAGCTGCCCTCTCAGCTTCCTCAGCAGCCTCCTTTAGGGACTCGGATCTGGATATCAGGTGTATCTCCAGGACCGGCTTCCTCTCCTCTCCCTTGGGGTGCGACTTCACGTATACTCTCCTGTGCTCTCTCACAACACGCTCTATGTGAGGAGCTGCAGTGGACTCCATTACACCAGCTACCTTCAGCACCACCCTAGCAGTCTTCAGCCCGCCCTTGGACTTGAGGACTGGAGCTATGCTTTCCTCGAATATTGCCTTCATCTCCCTCGGAACCCCTGGGAGAGCGACTATAGTCACCTCACCAGCCTCTACGATGACACCTGGCGCTGTCCCAGCTGGGTTTGGGAGAGGCCTCGCTCCCTCTGGTAGCGTAGCCATTTTCACTCGCTCCCTAGTCAGCTTTATCTCCCTGCCAGTTTCCCTAGAGTAGCTCTCATACTTCCTCCTGACCATGTCTAGGGCTTCGCTGTTGAGCTCGAGCTTCCTGCCTAAGGCGTATGCCACTGCCTCCAGCGTTTTGTCGTCGAATGTGGGGCCTAAGCCTCCTGAGAGCACTATCCAGTCTGCTCCCCGCTTGATCGCCTCTCTTATAGCTGAGGCTATCTCCCCTATGTCATCGCCTACAGCAGTGTACCTCCTGACCACGAACCCTAGCTCGCTTATCCTCTTAGCAAGCCAAGCTGCATTCGTGTTGACTACTGTCCCGTCTAGGAGCTCGTTTCCGACTGTGATTATCTCGAAGACCAGCATGCTACTCACCAGCTAGTATGCTGTCCATCTCAGCTAAAACCTCTTCCTCGCTTCTATCCGACTCTATGAGCTGGTACTCAGCATAACCGCTCTTCCTGTCCTCAAGCTTGACGCATCTCAGCTCTACAGCAGCCTTCTGCGGGTGAAGCAGGATGCTCAAGAAGGCTCTCGTGATGTTTGAGACTGTAGCCTCCTGGAGGACAAGCACTACATCCCCTATGTCCAGGAGAACCCTGATGTGCCTGTGTCCCCTCGGCACTCCTATGAGAACTCTCCTGACATCCTGGTTCCTGAGAACCCTCACCTGCATGCACCAGTGATGACAGCAGGCTTTAATAGGTGTTGGGCAGCTTTAGCTGGGTTGGGCAGGAAGGATCCTAGCAGGCATGCGTACAGGAAGCCTAGGCCATGTGGGCTTACAGTACACCCTGCGCTAGGCTGTAGCTTAGGCTGCGTGTACTGCTACGTTCCAGAGATGGGGATAAGGGGGGTTAGGGTAAGCGAGCTCAGTGGAGAAGAGCTTGTCAGGGAGATCAGGGCAAACCCCTACTTCGTTGAGGGAAGGATGGGGACGTTTCTGGCTATTGGAAGCGTCTGCGAGCCTCTCCACCCCATGGTCTTCGAGAAGACAGTTGAGTTCATTGAAGCCCTCAAGGCTCTAGGCAACCCGATACAGGTTGCTACCAAGTGGAGAGCCCTAGAGGACCCCTCTCCCCTAAGAGAGGTCAACGTCCTGGTCTCAGTGTGCACCATCAGGCATGCTGAAGCACTTGAGCCAGGTGCTCCCCCACCTGAGGAGAGGATGGAGCTCATAAAGCAGCTTAGGAAGGCTGGAGCATACCCATACCTGTTCCTGCGCCCTATCATACCAGGGGTAACAGAAGCTGAGGCAGCTGAGATACTTAGAGTCGCTAGGGATAGCGGTGCTCTAGGGGTTGTGGTAGGCTCTCTCAGGGTGACCAAGAGGATAGTGGAGAGGCTAAAGAGGAGTGGGGTCGACTGCACTGAGGTGCTGAGGAGAGCCCCCAAGCTTGATAGCAGGCAAAGGTACATAAGAGAGCTGGACTTGAAGAGGAGAATCATGGAGGAAGCTCGGAGAGCTGGGCTTACAGCACTTGGGCAGGCATGCTGCGCCTCAGCTAGGTCATATGGGGTGCCTTGCGCTGGGCTGTGCTGGGCTAGGGGAAGGTGTAGTAGCTGTGGGAATGCTTGCTTGAGCAAGCTGCCAGATAATGTGAATGAAGCCCTGAGGGAGCTTGGGCTAGAGGGGGAGGAGAGAGACGGCAGGATCCTGGTCAAGGGGCCTGTCAGTAATGCTCTAGTAGTCAGGCTTGAGACCATGGCTAGGAGGGTAGTTGAGGTGGTCAGGTAAGCTTTTAACTGCCTACAGGAGCTTTAACTGGGATGAAGAGAAGTGACGGCACTGAGCGCTTGCCGTGAGGAAACCGACCTGAGCTGACCACTTTAATAGCCTAGCTGCAGTGGGGCTTAGGGCTGCTGGATGATGCTGATCGGTGAGGCTCTGGTAGGCAAGGAGCCTGAGATAGCCCACATAGACCTGGTAATTGGCAGCAAAGACGGGCCTGTTGGCCAGGCTTTTGCAGCAGGGCTAGCTCACTGCTCAGCTGGGCACACCCCACTGCTAGCTGTTATAAGGCCGAACCTCCCCTGTAAGCCGTTCACTCTGATAATACCGAAGGTCACTGTCAGGAATATGAGGGATGCTGAGAAGATATTTGGGCCTGCTCAGGCTGCTGTAGCTAAGGCTATAGCCGACGCTGTGGAGGAGGGGATAATCCCCAGGGATAAGGTTGATGACTGGGTTATAATCTGCAGCGTTTTCATACATCCTCAGGCTAAGGACTACAGGAGGATATACCACTACAACTACTCGGCTACGAAGCTGGCTTTAAAGAGGGCTATGCAAGCTTACCCAAGCTTAGAGAAGATAATGTATGACAAGGATAGAGCTATACACCCAGTCCTCGGCTACAGGGTGCCTAGGCTGTGGAACCCGCCATACCTCCAGATAGCCTTGGACATACCGAGCTTAAGCAGGATCATAGAAGTCGTGAAGCAGATACCCAAGAGCGACACGATAATACTCGAGGCTGGGACCCCTCTGATCAAGAGGTATGGTGCCTCTGTCATAAGACAGCTCAGAGAGGTTGCTCCAGACGTGTTCATAGTGGCAGACCTGAAGACCCTTGATGTAGGTAAGGTTGAGGTGGACATAGCGTTTGAGGAGACAGCTGACGGCGTTGTGGCATCAGGGTTGGCTCCAGTTGAGACTCTCAACAAGTTCGTTTACGAGGCTGATAGGCTGGGTATCTACTCGTTTATAGACATGCTCGGAGTAAGTGACCCGCTTTCCGTGCTCGAGAAGCTTGAGAAGCTCCCATCTGGGGTTATAGTGCACAGGGGAGTAGATGAAGCAGGACGGGACATAAGGTGGCACCTAGTCAAGAAGATCCGGGAGGCATACGGCAGAAAGCTGTTGATAGCTGTAGCTGGTGGGATAGTGCCTGAGAATGTTAGAGAAGCTCTCAGGCTTGGAGCTGACATAGTGATAGTTGGGAGGTACATCACCCAGTCTAGGGATGTCGAGAGAGCTGTTAGGGAGTTTCTGATGGAGTTCGAGAAGAGGGAGCTAGACATAGACCTGTTTAGAGAGCACGTCGAGTAGGCTAACACCTATATACTAGCTCCAGCTCATTGACTGGGGAGCACATGGCTAGGCTGCTTATTCTGCTGGCGCTGCTGGCATTCATGCAAGAGGAGCTTCCTCCAGTGTGGACTATTGAGCTTGGCTCTGGGGTCTCATGCTGCTCAGTCTCCCCAGGTGGGGAGGTTATAGTCGCGGGAACCAGGCTGGGCTATGTCTATGGCGTAGCTGACGGAGTGGTGAAGTGGAGGGTACGCCTTGGGAAAGCTGTTACATGCCTGGACTCAGCTGGAGACCTCGCCTTATGCGGAACAGCTGACGGAATCCTTGCCATAGTGAGCACAGAGAGCGGGGAGGTCCTTAATAGGATTAGAGCTGGAAGCTATATTACTGCGGTCTCGCTCTCCTCTAGCGGAGAGATTGCAGCAGCAGGTACATTAGATGGCAGAGTTCTCATACTAGAGAGAGGTGAGGGGAGAGCTGGCTACACCTTGAAGGCTATAGCTAAGCTCGAGTTCGCTGTCAAAAGCGTGGTTGCGCTCAAGCGTAAGCCTGCAGTCATAGCTGGTGGAGGGATGGCGGTCTACGCTCTAGATCTCGATGGAGAAGTTAGCTGGAAGCTTGTGCTGAACGATACACTGACCTGCATGAGCTGCTCTGAAAGAGCCATGATAGTTGCAGCTGGAACGCTTAGCGGAAGCCTTGTGATCAAGTCTGGTAAGTATGTGAATAAGATCCAGCTTGGAGGCATGGTCCTCTCTGTCGACGTGGCTGAGATCGGTAGGATAATAGCATCAACTTCTGATGGGAAGGTGTTCATACTGGACTCGTCTGGAGCTGAGCTAGCTGAATACAAGGTCATCGGTGGAGCTGCTAAGGTGGTTGTAGCAGCAAAGTCCGGTGGCTACGTCGTAGCTGGGCTGTCCAACCTGGCTGTAGCTAGCATTGGCATCACAGGAAGGCTCCTCTGGACTTATAGCGGGCTGATGGGTGAGCCCACGGCAATAGCGATATCAGAAGACGGGAGGACTGTGGTGGTTGGCTCAGAGGACTACCACCTCTACATATGGGACTTCCATGGCATAGAAGTCTCCAAGGTAGAGGTCGAGAGATGCATGGAGATGCTGGTCAACGAGAGCTACCCTATGCTAGTTGAGATCTACAACAGGAACCAGTATGAGATGAACGTGACGCTCTCAGTTGAGGGCTTCTCCTTCATGCACGCTGACATGATTAGGCTAGAGCCCAGTGCTGTCACACGGGTTAACCTCACGTTCACCCCAGCTAAGGAGGGGGAAGGAAAGATAACAGTCAGGATATCAGCTTACGGGATGACTTTGAGCGAAAAGAGCATAAGAGGGAGGGCCTCCTCGCTTGGAGCAAAAGTGTGGATCGTGGAGGCTCCTGAGCATGCTGTTGAAGGCGAGAACGCCACTGTGATAGTTAAGGTGCTTAACGCAGGTGTTAAGAGGGGGGAGTTTGAGGTTGAGGTTGCTGGAGAGCTCTTTAAGGCAGCTAAAAGGAGGCTGTTCATCAAGGAAGGAGCTTCGGTTGAGGTCGCGTTCAACATAACGTTCACGAAGAGCGGTGAAGGGGAGCTGGAGGCTAGAGTTTACTACTCAGGGTCTGTCTTAGCTAAGGCAAGCAGGAGCATCACGGTTGAGCCAAGGGAGAGCGGAGAAGGCCCTCACACGGTTATAGTCTTCACCGAGGAGAGTACTCGTGGGGAGCAGCTTGAGAACACGACTGAGACTAAGCTTGTTAGAAGTCATGTCCTGGCGATCGTCTTAGCCGTGTCTATAATCTTAATGACATCTCTCATGGTACTCTTTGTATCGCTTAGGAGGAGGTGGAGGAAGGAAGAGCTACTTGAGGTGAGGAAGAAGCCCAGGCCAGTTTTCACAGTAGCCTCCTCCACCGAGGACATCTACAAGAAGATACTTGAGGAGGCTAGGAGAGGTGAGAGCTCGTGATAAGCCTGGGGATGCACTCGCCTTACAGCTTTAGAGTAGCGCTCATGGACTATACTAGCCCAGGTAGGCCTCCAACAGACCTGGGTTATGTGGACATCGAGCTTAGAGGCTTTGAGGCGGAGTACTACTCCTGGTGCTACTCACAAGACTACGTTGAGGGAGCTAGCCTTCAGATGATGAGCTACTGTGGATGGGAAGCTGGGTGGGAGCCTCAGGTGAGGAAGGCTTTGATCCTAGCTAGGTCAGTGTTCCCTAGACCACCACCATACTACAGGTACCACACCAACAGTATATGCAAGAGCCTCAGTGAGGCCATTACAGCAGCTGTCCTCTCAAAGCTTGGTGTAAGCTGCCTTATCAGGCTACCTGGTTCAGGAAGCGTCTGGAGGCCTGCTAACGCAGACTTCCTAGCTGACGTGAGAGGCTCGCTGCTCGAGGAGAAGTTTGAGGAGATAAGCAGCGTGGTCATGATCGAGTGCAGAGGCTACATGTTCCCTCAAGAGGACTGGAGGAAGACTGCTGCAAAGGTCAGGGGGCAGCTCTCCTATGCTAAGGTCGCTAACAGCGCTGACTACCAGTCTATAGCCTCGATAGTCTACCTTGGGGAGACAGCTGAGAGCCCTAGGAGGGTCTTCTTAGTCAGAGTCCACAAGTAGCCTCCTAGCTGCCCTGGAGATGAAGTCCAGCTTGCAGAGGTACTCTATGAGCTCTAGTCTAGTACAGGCTTCGCTGAGATCCCCTCCTACGGTGAGCACACCATGCTTGGCTAGCATTAAGGTGTCAGCTCCGCTGGAGACTGCCTCAGAGCATGCCTCAGCTAAGTCTCTAGAGCCTGGGGGGTGGTACGGTATGACCTCGATCTTTAGAGCCATGGCTTCAGCTAGATGTGTGGGCGCAATGCCCACATGAGCGTATGCTGTAGCATACGGGGGGTGAGCATGGACTATTGCAGAGATCTTGTTCCTGCATCTCCTGTATATCATCAGGTGGGCTGGGAGCTCTGTTGAAGGCTGAGGCCCCTCTAAGGCCTCACCTTCCAGGGAGACTATGGAGATGTCGCTCTCCTCGATGCCTCCAAGCCTCTTTAGCCCTCCCTTAGCTGGGGTTATGTAGACTAAGCCAGCAGCCAGCATGCTCACGTTCCCTGTGCCTGGTGGAGTAAGCCCTCTCTCATCTATCCTCCTAGCTGCCTCTAGAACTAGCTTAGCTGGAGCTCTGCTCGGCTTCATGCCTACCCTCTTGTCACCCATGTTGACTGGTACTCTAGCAGCCTCTCAGCCTCTTCTGCCAGGAGTATCGACGCTATGATGTCTCCGCTGAGGAGAGCTGCCTCAGCCTTGCCCACGAGTACAGCTGGTAGAGCTAGGCTGGGATGTAGCTCCTCTCCCTTAGCTATTAGAGCCTGAGCTTTCACGTATGCTAGCCTGGCTCTCAGAGCTTTGGTTACGTTGGCATTTCCCTCTATTCCCTCCACAGCCTCAGCCAGAATGTACTCAGACAGCTCTCTAGCTGAGGAAACCAGCTGTGCCGCCTCGGCTTTCCTGCCAGAGCCCAAGAACTCCAGAGCAGTGGATAGGAGAGAGCTAGCTAGGGCAGCGGCCTCAGATACAGGGGCACCAGCATACTTCGATAGCGTGCTAGCCAGGTACAGGTTTGACTTGACCCCTACAACTTGGGCGAGGAGGCTGTCCTCGCGAAGTAGGCTCCAGTACCTTGGAGCAAGCTGGCAGGAGTTTATCACAGGTAGAGCTGGAGCAGAGAGCTCAGCTGCTAGCGCGCTGAGCATGGCTTCACCTAGCATGCCGGCCTCAAGGTATGCCTCTCCTCTGAGAAGGTAGCACTTCCTCAGCTCTCTTTCAAGCAGGCTCTGGTTTGCCAGCGTCATGTTCTCCATGCTAGCAAGCTTCTTCTCAATGATGCCTGGCAGAGCCTCTGGCTCTAGGAGCTTGAGCTGGAGGCTGCTCATGCTCCTAGCTAGCTTGGTGCTGTTTGCCACAATGACTGCTGTTATGTTCATCTCTCTGAGCTCACTCACCACCTTCTGCAGCTTTACACTAGATGCGAGCACGAGAGGCAATAAGGTGGTCTTTGAGAGAGCTCTTCCTGCCTCAACTGAAGGCTCACTGTACCCGTCTGCAAGCACCACAGACGACACTGGCAGAGGTGCTATCCTTAATATCTCCTTTAGGACTGCAAGCGAGGTTTCCACTCTGTCCTCGCCATACAGCCTTATTACGCTCTTGTTTCCTACTGTGAGCTCGACTTCAGGTGGGACAGCTAGCGGCCCTCCGACGACATATATGAGGCTGTATGAGGTCAGTAGTGCTAGGGCGTCTGATGGGATCTTCCCCCACTCTATGGTGATCACATCCACGTTGAAGTAGAACCTCTCTACGAAAGCTGAGAGGACATCAGCTGCAGCTCTATCAGCGATGTTATCGCTGACTACTATAGCAGCTAGCCCTTCAGCTCTGCACACTGGGGTTGGTGCTAGCTGAGCTACTATAGCTAGTACTAGGATTACCACGTGGAACTTAGATGACATGCTAGCGGCAGGGGTATAGAGCGCCTTTTAAAGGTTGCTTTCAGAAGTCTCCAGGCTTTCTCCTACCTAGCTCTCTTCCATCCTCAGTGAGGTATAGGTACCCTAGGGCTACTGAGGATATGCTGCCCTGCTTGAACAGCGCTGCCTTAGCAGCTAGAGTTCTCCTGGCTAAGTCCAGGTGCTCTAGTATGCCTACGCCTAGCAGGGTGCTTTCTCCTATCAGCCCTATGTACAGGCTTGAGAAGGCAGATCTGGGCACGACTTTGACGGGTTTGCCTCCCATCGTCCTCTCATGTGCTCTGCCACTGTCGGTTACAGCTAGCACGTAGTCTGCTGACTCCTCAGCGTACTGTATGCTCAAGCGGGTTTGAGCTCTGAGTTCAGAGAGGTCCTCTTCGGTAAGCTGCCTTCCAGTCCCTAGTATGGTCTGCTTTAAGGTGACTTCGTCCATGTTAAGCGTGGTACGCCTGGCGTCCTTCAGGAACTTCCTCATGGAGCTTTCTCTTAGGAATATCCTCTCAGATCTCCCTGTTTCCCTAGCGTACTCGGACACCTTGAGGCGTATGCACTCTACTGACTTGGGTATGGGCTTTAGTATGTGGCTGAGCTCGCCTTGAGCCTCTAGGGCAGCTAGGTGTGTTGGGGCTATCAGCTCTATCTTGGCTTCCTTAAGAGCTCTAGCTGCTCCACCATACACCATACCTGATGTGTTGACTATTACGTGAGTTGCACCGGCTTGCCTGCACTTGTCCAGCATCCTGTAGGTTCCTACTACAACCTGAAGCAAGTGGCCTGCTGGAGCCTTATCTCCTATGAAGCACCCGTCCAGTAAGCTTATGGAGCTGTATGATGGAGCAGGAGCCCTTAGGACCGCAGCTCCTATCACACCTGGAGGACCTATGTCAGATTGGCCTATGTCAGAGTCTACTATGCCAACAGTCTTCCCCTCTCTGGCCAGTGTGTTTGACAGGAATAATGTCAGGCTACTCTTCCCAGAGTCTGGAGCACCGACCACCATGCAGGTGGCTTTCTGCTGAGCAGCTAGCTCCTCTGCAAGTGACCTCCACGACTCTGGGATCGGGTTGCTCTTCGTGTGCTCAGGGGGAGAGCAGCTATAGACCTCTAGCTCGGAGCCCTCCACGCTAGCTACTGGAGCCTGCTTTCCTAGGGGGACAGTGAGCTCAAGCCCCTCTCCCACGGGGCATGCAAAGACCTCTACGATGCCCTTTAGAACCTTCACCCGAGCTGGCCCCTCGACTATTATGCTGTCTCCCTGGGCTAGGGAAGCCTTGAATTTGCTCAGCAATCCACCCCCCTGCCGGTGGCCTTAAGCTACCATCTAGTGTGGCTTTATATTCCTAGTGCATTTTAGCAGCTTAGAGCCCTTTAGCCCTGTAGCTGCTAGCTGGCTGCAAGGCTGTGGTCTCAGGTTATGCTTTTAAATTCCGTAGAGGCTGTGGGTTGGGATTCGTATGAGTGGGGATGTGACAGCCTTCGTTTTGATATCAACGCACACAGGTCAGGAGCTTGAAGCCCTCAATGCAATTAGGAGGATGAAGAGGGTTAAGGAGGCCTACATCACATATGGTGACTACGATATCATAGCTAAGGTCCAGGGACCGGATTTGGAGGCAATAGACAACACAGTTAAGGCTATAAGAAGGATGAAGGAGGTAATGGACTCCTGTACCCTGATATGCACTAAAGACTAGCCTCGGTGTCGTCTTGAGAGTTGTATCAGTGGTGGGGGATAAGGGCAGTGGGAAGACTCAGCTGATAGAGGAGCTCATCAGGAGGATGGTGCAGAGAGGGCTCAGAGTAGCTACAGTGAAGTGCACGCACCTTGAGAGGTTTGACATAGAGGGTAGAGATACCTTCAGGCACAGGAGCATGGGGGCAGCTGCCACAGTAGGCATAGGCAGAGAAGAAACCCTGATAATGCTGCCGAAGATGAGGGCTAGAGAAGTCTTGAAGAGGCTTCCTCCAGTTGATGTAGTCCTCATAGAGGGGTGTGGTGAGGAGCCTTACCCTAAGGTCGTTGTGAAGCCCTACTCCAGGGAGGTTAAGGGCGAGGTCATAGCTGAGTGGGAGAAGGGAGCTGATGTGGGCTACGTACTGGAGAGGGTGCTGTCAGCAGAGCTCAGGGACAGGCTTATAGTTGAAGTAGATGAGAGGGAGATACCGCTGAACCCCTTTGTGAGGAGGGTCCTCAGAGAGGTTATAGTAGCCTTCCTATCCAGCTTAAAGGGGTTTGACAGGGAGTTTGGTGAAGTGGTCATAAGGATACCTGGGGTCAGAGGAGAGGTGGAGGAGAGTACTCCCCGTAAACCTCCCTGAGGACATCAGATATCTCACCTATAGTGCAGTATACTTTGACTGCATCTATGACAGCTGGAACAATGTTCTCACCCTTCTCTGCTGCCTTTTTTAGCTGCTGTAGTGCTTTCTGTACTGCTTTCTTGTCTCTCTTCTCCTTCACCTCCCTCAGCCTCTTTAGCTGCTTCTCCTCTACCCTCGGGTCTACTCTGAAGACTGGGACTTCTACCTCCTCTTCCTCAGTGAACATGTTCACTCCAACAACTACTTGCTCACCACTCTCAATCCTCTTTTGCTCTTCGTAGGCTGCTTCAGCTATAGCACGCTGAGGAAACCCCAGCTCAACAGCTCTGGTCATGCCACCAAGCTCCTCAACCCTATAAATCAGCTTCCAAGCACGCTCCTCAACCTCATCAGTAAGCCACTCCAAAAAATAGCTACCACCCAAAGGGTCAACAACATCACAAACACCACTCTCAAAAGCAATAACCTGCTGAGTCCTCAAAGCAACCCTAACAGCCTCCTCACTCGGCAGACACAGCGCCTCGTCTAGGCTGTTTGTGTGTATTGATTGTGCTCCTCCTAGTGCTGCTGCTAGTGCTTGTAGTGTTACTCTTATTATGTTGTTTTGTGGTTGTTGTGCTGTTAGTGTTGCTCCTGATGTTTGTACGTGGAATCTTAGCCACATGCTTCTTGGCTTTTTTGCTTTGAACCATTCTTTCATTATTTTTGCCCACATTCTTCTTGCTGCTCTGAACTTTGCTATTTCTTCGAAGAAGTTTATGTGTGATGCGAAGAAGAAGCTTAGCCTGCCTGCGAACTCGTCTACCTTTAGGCCTCTCTCAAGGGTTTTCCTAACGTACTCTATGCCATCTGCTATGGTGAATGCTAGCTCCTGAACAGCGTTGGCGCCAGCCTCCCTAATATGGTAGCCACTAATGCTAATAGGATTCCACCTAGGCAAAAACCGGCTACAAAACTCAATAACATCAACACAAACCTTAACACTAGGCTCAGGAGG
>QMWA01000013.1 GCA_003661385.1 Thermoproteota archaeon
ACACACCTCCCTGCTGCGAACTGGGATGGAAGCCCTATCTTCAAGCCTTCAGTGGTCTGGTGCACGTGCTTGACCTTTATCCCAGTTTTCTTGGTGAATGCCTCAAGAGCCTTCAGGAAGTTCTCCTCCTCAGACCCACCCCAGAGGCTGAAGACCACGAGCTCGACAGGCTTAGTTGGAGTGGGAGTAGGCTTGGGAGTCGGTGTAGGAGTTGGTGTTGGTGTTGGGGTAGGTCGCACTGGCGTCGGGGTCGGTGGTGGGGGTGTGGGCTTAGGGGCCATGTAGTAGCCTATTACCCCTCCGATCAGCAGGCAGATAGCTGCCACCACAGCGAGGTAGCCCCATACCCTCTTAGACTCAGACAACACGTTCACCGTGTGGGTGAAGACTCTTGCCTTATAAAGGTTATGCTGAATATCGTTATACTCCGCTGCGTTTTCCGCTCCAGCCAGCTCGCCTTAAGAGCCCTCTCTGGAGCCTAGGAGGCTGCATGCAGGAGGCTACCAGCCAGCAGCACTCACAGCAGATTTCAAGGAGTCGCCCCAACAGGAGCTCAGATACCTCAAGGGGAGGATATCAGCAGGCATGCGGCCTAGCTGCGTGCGCTGCTGCTATACCCGCCACATGCCTCCTAGCCTTCTCAGTAAGGCCTTGATGCTCTGGATTACAGCGCCCTAGCTACTGGATGGCAGGCAGCTGCTGTCTACGGGCTTTCTACCCATGCATTCAAAGACCCCCTCTCAGGCGGCCTATACAGAAGGCTGTTAAGTACCTTCTTGAGCGCTTCAAGCTGGTGAGGCCATGTGCTTGAGGGAGAAGCGTGCTTCCCTAGCTTCTTCAAGTTTGGTGCGGCTTCATCTGGGTTCCAGTTCGAGATGGGAGACCCTGAGGGTAGGGCTATAGACTCAGGCAGCGACTGGTGGGCTTGGGCTCACGACCCCCCTCAACGCTGCTGCTGGGGTTGTGAGCGGAGACCTTCCTGAGGACGGCCCATGCTACTGGCTGCTATACAGGAGGGATCATGAGCTGCTATGTGAGATGGGCCTTGAAGCCTACAGGATGGGAGTTGAGTGGAGCAGAATCTTCCCAAAACCCACCTTTAAGGTGCATGTCGACGTGAAGCTGGATGGTGGTGTCAGGGCTGTCCACATCGACAAGGGAGCTCTAGAGGAGCTCGACAAGCTGGCCGACAAGGCTGCTGTAGAGCACTACAGAGAAGCCATCCTAGACCTGAAGGCGCGAGGAGTGCATGTAACTGTCTGCTTAAACCACTTCACGATGCCAGCTTGGCTCCACAGCCCGCTGAGAGCCAGGAGCACCGCGCTGAGGGAGGGTGGAGGCTGGGTCAGCAGGCAGGCTGTCATAGAGTTCACCAAGTACGCTGCCTACATGGCTTACAAGCTAGGAGACCTTGTTGACGCGTGGGCTACGCTGAACGAGCCTAGGGCTGTAGCCTATGAGGGCTACCTGAGGCCTAGGTCAGGCTTCCCTCCAGGCGTGCTGAGCTTGAGCGCATACACCCAGGCAATGAGGCACCTGGTAGAGGCTCATGCTAGGGCATATGACGCCTTAAAGGAGTGGAGTCCAAGAGAGGTTCCAGCTGGGGTAATATACGACATCTACCTAGCTGAGCCTCTCAGGGAAGAGGACGCTGAGGCAGCGGAGAACGCCAGATACGTGCTCAACTGGTGGTATCTTGATG
This sequence comes from Thermoproteota archaeon, assembly GCA_003661385.1. GTDB lineage: Archaea > Korarchaeota > Korarchaeia > B14-G2 > B14-G2 > B14-G2. The sequence goes on from QMWA01000013.1 coordinate 1,703, forward strand.
CCATAGCTAAGGGCCTGCTCGCTCCAGAGTACACCAGTGAAGCTCGCAGCAGCCCCGTGCACCGCAGCGACCTCAAGGGCCGAGTAGACTGGATTGGAGTCAACTACTACACCAGGCTCATCGTCAAGAGAGGCAGGCTGTGGTCTAAGTCCATGGACCTCCTCAACTGGGTGCCTGTACGCGGATACGGCTTTGAGTGCAGGCCGAACTCCACGTCTCTAGCAGGCCTCCCGACAAGCGATGCTGGCCAGGAAATGTACCCGCAGGGCATCAGAGAGGCCCTCAAGGAGACCTACAGGAGGTATAAGCTCCCCCTAGTCGTGTCTGAGAACGGCGTAGCAGACCACGCAGACAAGCTGAGGCCACACTACATCCTATCACACCTAGCAGAGGTATACAAGGCCATTGAAGACGGAGTTGACGTGCGGGGGTACTACTACTGGGCTCTAGTAGACAACTACGAGTGGGCTCACGGCTTCAGGATGAGATACGGCCTCTGCCACGTAGACTTCAGGACCAAGCATAGGCTGCTGAGGCCTAGCGCCATCATGTACGCCAGGATAGCAGCAGAGAAGAGCATACCAGGAGGCATCATCCCAGCCTACTGGAGCACTGTAGTTAATAACCCCTTGGCCACCGGGGGGCTATGAGCCCCAGCATCGAGGACTACAGGAGCATAATAGGAGAGGAGGAGGTTGAGGGGATTAAGGCTGCTGCAGAGGAGGTCAGCGGCCTCTCGCTAGTCCACGTGAACTCAACGAGGTTTGGAGGTGGGGTGGCTGAGATACTCCACAGCATGGTTCCACTGATGAAGTCAGTTGGCCTGGAAGCCAGGTGGGAGGTGATGAAGGGGGACCTGAGCTTCTTCACAGTCACGAAGAAGCTTCACAACGCCCTCCAGGGCGCTGACATACACCTGTCAAGAGAGGAGCTTGAGCTGTACATGAGGTATAACAAGGCGAGTGCTGAGGAGCTCGAGCTGGACGCTGACTTCATAGTAGTCCACGACTACCAGCCTATGGCTATCCCAAAATACAGCAGGCCAACTAGCTCCACCTGGATCTGGAGGTGCCACATAGACCTCTCCACCCCACAGGCTGACGCCCTGAAGCTGGTATCCTCCCTGATCCCCCTCTACTCTGCAGCAGTGTTCTCCATGAAGGAGTTTGCTAGAGGCCTCAAGCTCCGCAAGCTAGCAGTCATCCCTCCATCAATAGACCCGCTCAGCGACAAGAACAAGCCTCTCCCTGAAAGCGAGGTCCTGAGGGTTCTGGAGAGGTATGACATAGACCCTGATAGGCCGATCATGACGCAGGTAGCTAGATTCGACCCGTGGAAAGACCCCCTGGGGGCTGTAGACGCATACAGGATCGTCAAGAGAGAGGTGCCTGGGGTGCAGCTCCTGATGGTAGCTTCCATGGCCTCAGATGACCCAGAGGGCTGGTACTGGTATGAGAAGGTAGCCCGCTATGTTGGAGAAGACTACGACGTGCACCTGCTGACGAACATGATCGGGGTTGGGAGCCTAGAGGTCAACGCCCTCCAGAGAGCATCCGATGTAGCAGTCCTCAAGTCCATAAGAGAGGGGTTCGGGCTGTCAGTAGCTGAAGCCCTCTGGAAGAAGGTCCCCGTCGTCGCCAGCAGCGCAGGAGGAATAAAGCTGCAGGTGATAGACGGCGTAACAGGCTTCATAGTGTCGACAGTCCAGGAGCTAGCTGAAAAAGTCCTGTACCTGCTCAAGCACCCTGAGGAAGCTAGGAGAATGGGGGCTAACGGAGCTGAGCACGTCAGGAGGAACTTCCTGATAACAAGGCACCTAAAAGACTACCTGAAGCTCATCTCATCACTCAAGAGCTCTGCACCGCTCGCCTAAGCCTACCATCTTCCTCCTCAAGTGCTACTCTGCAGACCCTGGCTCCTAAGCACTGCTACGTGTAGGTGCTATCAGCTGCTCACATGTGCTTTAGCTTACACTGGAGCTTCCTGCCAGCTAGCAGAGTACTGAAACACGTAGCTAATGGATGGCCTGCTGCACCAGCAGGCTTCAGTAGAATCTACATCTCCCTTAGGATCCTTGCTATGATGCTGTCGCTTACCCAGAAGCCATGCTCCCTAAGCTTCCTGATATCAGACACCAAGGTACGCTTGTCTATCAGCCCTTTGTCATAGAGCATCTTGAGGACACGTAGGGTCCCAGCTACGTTGAGGCCTAGCTCATAGGCTCTCCTTCATGCTAGTCTGTCATCCAAAACCACGAAGTCAGCTTCCTCCTCTAATGCTAGGGCTATAGCCTCAGCTTCCCCAACGATAGATCTTGGCATAGCTCTTCTACTACACTGCGGCTTCTCACCCGCTTGACAGACACCACTCCCTCCTCTATAGCCTCTCTTAAGCTCCTATCACCAGGCAGCCCTTGCCCTCTGATACACACCTCCTCATATACAGCAGCTGGAACCACAACCTCGTTAAAGACATGCAGCATTTCTCTTAGGTAGCCCAGCTTGCTCAAAGCTATCACAGCTGAAGAGTCTAGTACTACCTTAATGCGCTCCTTCAAGGCCTAGCTCCCTTAAAGCCTCCTGGTCACTATAGCAGTAAGCCGGCATCCCCCTCTTCTTAAGCTCCTCAAGGAAAGCCTGTAGAGGCAGCCCTGCCAGCTCAGCAGCCTTCCCCACGCTCACCAGCCCCTTTCTCAGAGCCTCAATAGCAACAGCTAACCTGACCTCCTGCTCCTCAAGCCCCTCAGGAACCTCAACCTGGACTACCCTCAGCTCAAGCACCCAAGGTAGAGGCTAAGAAGCCATTAAAATACTTTGTCCCAGGCAGCTCCCAGATGCATGCAAGAGCTCTCGACTGTAAAGGCTTGCCGCCATCACATGGGGTCTCCTGAGCTCTAGCAGCTCTAGGATCGCAGCTACAGAGCACACAGCATACTCGGCCAGCTTCCTGCCAGCATTCCACCAAATATGGGTTAAACAGCTGTCTCAGGGTTTTAGCTGAGTAGCGTCGGGAGGAGCTTCCTGATAACAAGGCACCTAGGAGGCCACCTGAAGCTCACATTGCCGGCTCAGAAGCTCTGCACTGCTCGCCTGAGCCTGCCAGCTGCCTCCTCAGGTGCTACTCTGCAGATCCTGGCGTGCTCTAGTAGCTCAAAGCCTCCTATGCTCTCATATGGGAGTATCTCGCCGAAGAAGTGGAATGATCCAGCGTGCCCCATGGGCCTCTGGTAGAACACTATGTTCCCCTCCACATGCCCTATGGCTGCAGCAAGCGCCTTCGCGGCCTTCACCAGGAGCTCTGCCAGCTCCCTTAGCTCGCTTCCGCTGAGCTTTGTCAAGTCCTCTACATGCCTCTTCACTGTGAACCTGAGGTGGAGGTTCCTTCTGGGAGCTCTGCTAGCCCACAGCATGGTGTGCTTCCCGCTGTACACGAGCCTCTCCTCATGCTCCTCCTCGCATAGAGGGCAGCTGCCTGAGAAGGCCTGCAGAACAGACTTAAGTGCCCTCCCGTATCCATCTTGGGTCAGGTCCACGTACACCTGCGTGTGGAGCCTCCTGACGCTCCCGCCAGCTTTCTCACCTAGGTTGAAGAAGACGTAGGCTGGTGCGCTAGAGAACCCCTTTGCCTTAGCTGAGCTCCAGCAGGCTTCCAGCCCCCTAGCTGTGACCTCTAGGAGCTTGAGGAGCTCGCTTGGGCTGCAGGCCTCTACTCTCTCAGCGTACCTCCTGGTGAATGCTACCAGGCATATGCCTAGTGCTAGCCTGCTGCCCTTAAGCCTCTCCTCTATCTTGGGGAGCAGCTCCTCGTCAACTACCCTAGCCATCGGAGGGTACCTGTTCACTATGGCGAAAGCCTCGCCTTTGAGCTCCCTGGCCTTTGGCTCCACTGAGAAGGGGCTGTCAGCAAGCCCGCTGCTGTCAGCTACAACTATAGCGTAGTCAGCTCCCTTCACAACCTCCTCAAGCGGGTCAGCTCCCCTAGGCCTCTCACCTCGCACTGAGCTGATGTAGGCGAAGTGCTCAAGCAGCATGTCCCACTTCTTCACTGGGAGAGGCTTGTCCCCCCTGTAGTTGAACCTGGATATCACGCCCCAGTGCATGTATGGTATCTTCTCGAGCGGCAGGGTGCTCATGCCTCCCCCCATACCTGCTTGAGGTACTCCTTCTCGGATTCGAAGCACTCAGCTTCCCTCTGGACCTCAAGCTCAGCTTCCCTGTCGCTTAGCTCAGCTGTGTCAGCTATGAACGCAGCTACCTTGCCAAGCCAGCACGCATAGAGGCTTCTCAAGACGCCTTCGCTCCTCCTCCTGGCGTAGGCGGCCAGGTGCCTGTACACTACTCTAGCCCACAGGGTGCTTGGGAAGCTGTCTGCCTCGCCTCCCGCGAGCCTCCTGGCAGCCTCCTGGACTTCAGTGTAGAGCTCTTTGAGCACGCTGCGGGAGGCGTAGCCTGCTAGAGCCCTCTTGAACCTCGCTATGCCCTGCTTGAGGTCTACTGGAGCTGGCTGTGTGCACCTCAGCATGGCTCCCCCCTCTAGGAGCTCCACTTCAGTGCTCCCAGATATGCTCCACCACTTGTCTACGTGCCTCGAGGCCACGGTGAAAAGAGACCCTGAGACGTCTGTGAACATGCCTTCAAGGTGCTTCAGCGGGTCCTTCATGTCATGTAGCTTGGAGCCCAGGTCTGCTTGCGCCACCCTGGCTCCAGTAGCCAGGGCTGTGCTGGTTATGAAGATGTCTATGCCATACCTGTAGGTGTAATCAGCCCAAGGCTCCTCTAGGAGCTTCTCCGCTAGCCTAGCTGAGACGCCGAAGTCTCCTCCTATAGGCTGCCTCACTCTCCTGCCGTAGAGTGCTCTCGTAAGCGGGTAGGCGAGGTGCTTTGTTATCATCCCATCATACTTGCTCCTATGGTAGAGTGGGGTTATGAGGTCGTATCTGCCTCTGGCAGCCTGCCCCAGCAGCTTAATCCACTCAGGGGTTATGCTTCTGAGGTCGCTGTCAACTAGGACTATGCCCTCAGCGCCATACTCGAGTGCCTTGGCCATGATGTGCCTTATGGCGCTGCCTTTGCCAGGTGGCCCAGGGTACCTCTCGACCACCTTGTCTACACTGAGCTTCAAGGCCTCTACTACCTCAGGTGTGCCGTCTTGGGAGCCTCCATCAGAGACCAGGATGAGCCCCCTTTCACCTGGGAAGTGCCTCTCTAAGCCTAGTGCAGCCTGCTTCACCACGTAGCACACTGTCGCAGCAGTGTTATAGGATGGCACACCGACTACTATGTGGTACATTTCAGGTCAGCTAGAGTACGCTCCTCCCAGCTTTGTCGAAGATGTGCAGCTTGCTTAGGTCTAAGAGCACCTTGATCCTCGACCCCAGGTCAGCTGTGTACCTGCCTGAGATCTTAGCTAGGAGCAGCTTCCCGCCTACTCTGACGTGTAGCACCGTGTCTGAGCCAAGCTGCTCGAAGAAGTCCAGTGTGCCATCTAGCTCCTGTAGGCTCTCTCCCTTGGCGCTGTCAGGGGTGTATATGTGCTCTGGCCTTATGCCTACTGTCACAGTCTTGCCCTCCATGCCTGAGAGCGCCCTTGCCTGCTCTGGTGTGAGCTTCAGCTTGAAGTCCTCTGCGTCAAGCTCCCCGTCCCTGACTGTTGCATCGAAGAAGTTCATCCTGGGGCTTCCTATGAAGCCTGCTACAAAGAGGTTCTCAGGCCTGTCATAGACCTCTGTCGAGGAGCCAACCTGCATTATCCTGCCCTCGTTCATGACAGCTATCCTGTCAGCCATGGTCATGGCCTCAACCTGGTCGTGGGTCACGTATATCGTGGTCACCTTGATCCTCCTCTGGAGCTTCTTGAGCTCACTCCTCATCAGCACCCTCAGCAGCGCATCCAGGTTGCTGAGAGGCTCATCCATGAGCAGCACCTTAGGCTCCACAACTATAGCCCTGGCCACAGCAACCCTCTGCCTCTGGCCTCCTGAGAGCTGGTGGGGGTACCTGTCTAAGAGCTCCCCTATCCTGAGGAGCTCAGCTGCCCACTTAACCTTCTCATCGATTTCGCTTGCCGGAGCCTTCCTCATCTTGAGTGGGAAGGCTATGTTCTCGTACACGCTCATGTGAGGCCATATAGCATAGCTCTGGAACACCATCGAGATATCCCTGTCGCGTGGAGGCAGATATGTGACATCCTCCTCGTCGAAGTACACCCTACCTTCATCTGGGGCCTCCAAGCCAGCTATGCACCGCAGCGTGGTCGTCTTCCCGCAGCCGCTGGGGCCGAGGAGCACTAGGAACTCCCCGTCCCTCACAGTCAGGTTGATGTGGTCTACTGCCACAACCTTACCGAACACTTTGGTCAGGTTCTCCAGCTTAACCTCGACCAAGGCCTTCACCTCAGTGAGATGCCCCACATGGTTACAAGGTACCTGCGAGCTATAAACACGAAGGTTATAGCTGGCATCACCATTATGAAAGCTGCAGCGAACTTATAGGGGTCTGGGGCAGTCAGCACTGTGACCAGGATGTCAGCTGGCAGAGTCCTCCTCATCAACGTGAGTATGGAGGCCACAAACACCTCGTTCCACGAGATCACGAAGGTGAACATGGCTGCTGCAGCTAGCCCAGGCAAGGCCATTGGGAGAGTTATCTTGAAGAAGGCCTCAGCCCTGGTCAAGCCGAAGACCATAGCTGCCTCCTCGTACTCTACTGGTATGCTCACGAATATGCTGTATGTTATGAGCACAACGAAGGGTAGCGCTAGGGAGGCGTGCGCCAAGGCTACGCCGAGGATCGTGTCGCTCAGCCCGAGCCTTATGTAGAGCTCAGCCAGCGGGACCCCCAGAACCATCAAGGGGAACATCCTCAGCGAGAGTATCAGCAGCTTGAAGCCGTCTCTCCCAGGGAACACGTACCTAGCGAGGGAGTAGCTTGCTGGGAGCCCTAGGGTGAAGCTGACTGCTATCGTCAGGAGAGCTACAGCTATGCTGTTCAGCGTGGTCCTCCACTCCCTCAGCTCAAACAAGAGCACCCTGATGTTCTCGAGCGTGAACTCTGTTGGGATAACCTTCCCTACGTCATAGTAGTCTTCTGGGACAGCGAAGGCTGAGATGAATATCAGGGCTATCGGAGTGAGGACCCAAGCTGACACCATGACTGCAGCAGCATACAGTGCTATCCTGGTGAGAGCCTGCTGCCACCTGTACACTTTGGATCACCTGCCTTCCTCCAGGTACCTGGGCTTGAACAGCTTCAGGTACATCCACCCTAGGGCTATGGAGATCACAGCTACGAGGAGGGCGTAGCAGGCTGCTATATGCGGGTTCCTCACGTCGCTCTGCCAGTAGTATGCCTCCCCTGCGAGCACAGGGATGTCCCGGCCTGCTAGGATCCAGACCACAGCGAAGACCTGCATGGCGAAGAGCGTCCTGATTATTATAGCTGACTGGAAGCTGGGCTTGAGCATAGGCAGGATCACGTACCTGATCTTCTGCCAGGTGCTTGCGCCGAAGACGTCAGCTGCCTCGATGTAGTCTCTGCCTATCATCTGGAGGCCAGCGAAGAGTATCACGAAGACTATGGCTGTAGCCCTCCAGACCTCTGTCACGACTATGGCTACAGCCTCCATGCTCCTGTAGGCGTAGCCGAAGAAGTGGATTGGCTGGCTTATCAGCCCTAGCTTGAGCAGCACCTTATTCAGGTAGCCGCTTCCAGTCAGCATGTTATACCATATCAAAGCTGCTGCGACATCGCTTATCGTGAGGGGGATCAGGAAGACGTAGAGGCAGAGGTTAGCTCCCTTGAAGCCCCTGTAGAGGAGGAGGGAGACCCCTAGCGCGAGGGCAGCCTGCAGGGGGATTATCACCCCAGCTAGCAGGAAGGTGTACTTCAAGGCCTCCCAGAAGTACATGTCTGAGGTGAGGCTCCTGAAGTTCGAGAGGGTCAAGCTGCCTGACTCAGATGTGAAGGCAAGCTTGACCGCGTAGACTATAGGGTAGCCGACGAAGAACAGGAGGTACATGAGGGTGGGTAGGAGAAGCAGGTACGGGATTAGCTTGGAAAAATTAGAGGAGGGGGGCTTCACGCCCATGCTGACCCCTAGGAGTCTGGTGGAGGCAGAGGTGCCCCAGTCTCCTTGAACAGCTTCATCAGCTTAGCGTGCAGCTCATCGACTACAGCCTTCGGGTCCTCTCCGCCCTTAACTATCCTGTCGAAGGCATCCCTGTATGTCTTCGTGAACTCACCTCCCTTAGGCCCTAAGCTGGGTATCATGGCTAGCAGAGCGTCCCTTGAGCCAACCTGCCTGTTGACTCCCGAAGCCAGTATCTTGAGCGCTCCAGCTGGAACAGCTCCCACAGCCTCGTTTGTGGACGGGAAGAACCCCACGTTCTGCAGGATCTTGACCTGGGTCTCCGGCCTGGTGAGGAACTCTATGAGCTTCCAGGCTGCCTCCTGGTTTGGCGCACCCTTTGGGATCGCTAGCCCAGCCACCACTAGGATGAACCCCCTGCCCTTGGGGCCCCTCGGGACCGGGACCACCTCAAACTGGTCTGGCTTCGTCGTTATAGCGTCCTTTATCCTGGCTGTGTGGTCCCAGGCTATCAAGACCTCCTCCTTGAGGAGGGGCTCAGCCATGGCGTCCCAGGTGGTGCTAGCTGGGTTCACCTCAGGCCAGAGCCTCTTGAGGTAGTCCCACATCTCCAGGGCGTCAGCGCTGTTGAAGTTCTTCACCTGAGCACCAGTGTAAGACGGGTAGATGTAGCCGTGTAGAAACCTGTGCCACAAGCCCTTTGGCGCGATCGGGAACCCTAGCTTCTTGCCTCCAGTAGCCTCATTGACCTTCTTAGCCCACTCCAACAGGGCCTCGTAGGACCACTTCTCCGACGCCGTCTGGATGTCCTCTTTCGTCAAGCCTGGTGGAAGGTAGTTGTAAGCCTTCTTGTTGACTACCATCACGTACGTGGCTGTCATCCATGGGACATAAGCCTTGATCCCATGGATCCTAGAGTAGTCCTCTAGGACCTTCGGGAAGGTCCTTCCTGGGAGAGCGCCGAACTTCGATAGGTCCTCCAGGTAGCCCTTTGAGGCGAAGAGGTCTAGGCCGCCGTGGAGGTCTCCAATCAGGCTCATCGTGACCTTCCCTGCCTTCTGCTCAGCCTCGAGCTTGTCTACTAGCTCCTCGTACTTCATGGGGACGAACTCGACTTCTATCCCTGTCTCCGCAGTGAACTCCTTGAGCAGCTCCTCAACATAAGCTCTCTCCTTAGGGGGGTTGAGCTGCGTGGAGGCCCATACTATCTTCGGAGGAGGCTTCAGGAACAGCAGGTACCCGGCGACAGCCGCAACAACGATTATGCCTATGATGACTACAGCTAAGACAACCTTCGATACCCCTCTTGCTCGCATACCAACCACATGTAGGGGTGGCAAAATGTTATTAATAAAAGTTATTACCATAACCCCAGGCAGGTGCGCTGGCATGAGTAGAGCTGGAGGCGAGGACGCAGCCATAGCTCTGCTACGCAAGATGGGCCTCACCAAGGTTGAGGCACAGATCTACATGTACCTCCTAGCTGAGGGGCCAAGCACCCTCCCTAAGATAGCTGAAGGCTTGTCCATGCATAGGCCTCAAGTCTACACCTCACTCAGGAGGCTTGTGTCGAAGAGCGTAGTCGAGTCCCTGGGCGGCAAGCCAGCTGTGTTCAGGGCAGTAGACCCAGAAGTCATTGTCAAGATGTTCTCCCAGGAGATAAGCAGGCTCATGTCAGATGCCCTGGAGAAGATGAAGTCCATCAAGTCGAGGGGTGGAGAGCGTAGCGTAGGCATATGGCTGATGAGGAGCTACGAAGGCGCCCTGGCTAAAGCTGAGTCCCTCATAGAGAAGGCGACAGTGGACATGGCTGTCTGCGGGAGCCCAGAGTTCATTATGCAGGTGGCAGAGAAGCTCTATCAGGCTGAGGAGCGTGGAGTAAACGTTTATGTGTTGGTGTACTCGCCGCCTGGGGTAGAGTTCAGCAGGGAGAAGCTTGAGAAGCTTAGGAAGGTCAGGTGGGCTGTCTCAGGAGACACCCTCGTGGTCATAGACTCAAGGCTAGGTGTCCTCACACAGAGGCGTGGAGTGTCGCCTGCAGCAGAGTACGGGCTCATAATAGAGGAGCCTGTCATCCTAGACTACATACTACACGACTTCTTCAGCAGGTGGCTCAGAAGCAGGGTTATATGCGACAGGAGGGTCAGGCTGCCCACCAAGTTCACTATGCACAGGCTAGCTCTCCTAGAGGCGTCTAGGCTAGCTGACGAGGGTGTGAGGCTCAGGGCTAGGATAAGGGGGAGGTGGGTGAGGTCAGGGAAGCCTATGAGCATAGAGGGTGAGCTGGTTAAGCCTGTGATAGACCTGACGACAGGGCTAGCGCACTTCATAGTGAAAGCCAGGGGGAAGCTCATCAAGGTAGGTGGCCCAGATGCGATAGTGGAGGATGGTGCAGCCCACCTCATAGAGCTTGCTTCAGGTGGTGGAGGTGAAGATGACTAGAGTCCTGCAGTTCAACATAGAGGACGAGGAAGGCATTCATGTCCCAGAGATAACAGGGAAGAGGGTAGTTGAGCTGGCTTTGAGGATCCACGCTAACACAGTGGTGGTCTTCGCGAGAGACGCGTGGGGGAGAGCATTCTACCAGAGCAGGATAGCTCCAAAGCACCCCAAGTTAGGCGGCAGAGACCTCCTGAGAGAGCTTGTAGATGAAGCCAGGAAAGCAGGGCTAGCTGTAGTGGTGATGATAGGGCATACAGCCAACAAGCACCTCTATGAGACCACAGACTGGGCTCAGAGAGATGCTAGCGGAAGGGTCATCGCGATGGACAAGAACCCAGCTAGCAGAGCTGAGGAGCCTAGGTGGCCTCTCATGTGCCTCAACAGCCCCTTCCTGGACTACGTGCTGGAGGAGGCCAGGGAGGTCCTGGAGTACGGTGTGAGCGGGGTGTTCCTGGACTCATTCAGGTACATGCCTGACCCTGAGGCTGCGTGCTTCTGCAGGTACTGTGAGGAAGCCTACAGGCGTGAGGCAGGCTCCCCTCTCCCCAGGAGAGCTGAGTGGGGCAGCCTTGAGCACAGGAGGTGCTTTGAGTGGAGGTACAGGGTCCTGGTCAGGGCCTTAAGGAGGGTGAAGTCGGCTCTCCCAGAGCATGCTGTGCTCGTCTACAACAGCCACCCAGCTGGCTGGGGGGGCCGCCCTAATAGGGTGGTTGAGCTTGCTAGAGAGCACATTGACATAGTGTTCGCTGAGTGTGCTGAAGCAGACTACCAGCCTCCTGGGTTCATAGCTGAGATGACTCGCCTGACTCTGGCTATGAGTGGAGGCAAGCCAACGTGGGTCTCAAGGAACTCCTTCCACACCTGCCTGACGACCACAGCAACTTCACCGCTAGCAGTTAGGCAGGGGCTTAGAGAAGCCTTCATAGCTGGAGGCTATCCCCTTTACCTCGTGTTCAGCTCAGCGCTAGCCCAGGACAGGAGGGTAGCTGAGCCAGCTGCACAGGTCTTCAAGGAGATAGAGGCCCTAGAAGGCTACATGAGCGGGGCTGAGCCAGTCAAGTACGCTGCAGTCCTGTTCTCGAACAGGAGCAGAGACCTAAGCGAGGAGAGCTGGCATATGACAGACTCCCCGCGAGGCTTCTACTATGCCCTCCTATGGAGCCACCTCCCAGTAGCCTACATCTCAGACAGAGACCTAGATGAAGGTAGGCTAGCTGGCTACAAGCTCCTAATACTCCCAAATGTGACATCGATGAGCGACAGGGCAGCAGCTAGCATAGAGAGGTTCGTAGAGCAGGGGGGAGCTCTGATAGCAACACACCTTACATCAGCCTTAAGCGAGAGCGGAGAGCCCCTAGAAGACTTCAAGCTCTCATCCACCCTAGGAGTAAGCTACATGGGGCTAGCAAAGCTCCCCTGGTCCTACATAAAGGTAACAGGCATCCACCCTGTAGTAGGGGGCTTCAAGCCAGGAGACCTCCTGCTATGGGGTGACTTCGACAGGGACTTCACTGAGAGCAGAGTCCCCCCTAAGCTAGCATGGCATACAGAAGTCAAGCCTCACGATGGCACCCAGGTGCTAGCTGAGCTTGTGGCTCCAGCTGGAGAGTACGGAAACGAGTACGAGAACGGCAGAGCCCCGCCACTAGCCTCAAGGCCACTAGGCCTACCTGCTATAGCAGCTAGAGGCAGAGTGGTATACTTCACAGGCCAGCTAGGCAGGCTCTTCTGGAGGATAGGCCACCCAGACCTGCACACACTTATAGCCTCCTCAGCAACGTGGGCAGCAGGCAAGCCTAAGGTAGCAGCTAGAGCCCCAGAGACAGTGGAGGTCAGTGCATTCCAGAGAAAGGGCCTCCTTATCATACACCTCCTCAACTACACCTATAACCAGAAGATCCTAGCTAAGCTGGCATCAGCAGCAGAGAAGACACCATTCAGCACACCAGATGCAATACACCCACCGAGATCCATAATACCAGTCCACGACATAACCTTAGAGCTAAGAGGCTACACACCCACCAGCGCATACTCACCAATATCACAAATAGAATACAAGCTAGAAGAGAGGGGAGCCTGCTGGGAAATCAAGGTGCCAAAGCTCACAGAATACGAGGCAATAGTGGTAGAAGCCACCTAACCCTAGCAGACCCCATATCCCAGCTGCAAAGCCCAGGCCTCAGCGTCGAGGATAGCACATGGATGGCCAGCGGCCTGGTGACATACTACATTGACCACAGAGAGGCTGCTCGACACCTCATCATGGGCAGGCAGCTGAGACCTGCATCAGCAGGATGTGAAGCCCTATACCACGCTCCTAAAGGCACTGTGGTACTCCTGCTACCAGTACTGTGGTTTTGTGCTCTCTAACTATCTGCTGGCTGTCTGTTATGTGCCGCCATAGGCCTCTCCTGAAGCTTATCACTGTTATTCCCAGCTCATCTGTTAGATAGTCACTTAGTAGAACCTCATTTATGTCTGGGTTGACTACGGCGTTGCATTTTTATCTCTCTCATCTCCTTCACATCAGCTAGCTTAACTTTCACAGCTGCCCTAACTTTAGGTAGAGTTGTCTCACCAGCTGCTGTCTCATAGTCTTCCAAATCGAAGTCCCATGTAGGCCACACTCCTAGGGTCTTCGCTAGCGTAGCTGGTAGAGCTACATCTGGCTCATCGCTCTCAAACCCTGAGCTCACTAGAGCTGAGGTCTCAACCTGTACTCCCTCCATTGATTCGAGCTTAAGCTTCACCCTGACTCCCAGGCTTATCACCACGCTTTATCTTCCGCATGAAACCTATCTTCTTCTTGGCTCCCCTCCTTGCTATCACCGCTCTCCTCAGCTCAATTGCCAGCCAAACTCTCTCATCTGAAGCCATGACCAAACCCTACTTCTCCCTCGGAGGCTTCTATTAAAACTTGAGCTATGCTGATACTGCTATAACTACTAGCTTCAAGGGTGCTTCCTAGCAGCCCTACTGTCAGGTGCTCCTCTGCTGCTAGTAGCTGCTGGCTTAGCTTCCATAAGCTCTGCTGCCTGCTAGTAGTGGTGTATGATCCCGTTTGCTGCCTGCTTCACTGCTAAGGACCTTAGAGCAGTGTTTGCTGGCTGAGGCTTCTGCTTTCATTAGGCTGCTAGCATGTTGTGTGTATGATTGCTGCTACCCTCTTCCCCTGAGACTTGAGCCTATTGAACTCCTCTATGGCCTTTGAGGTCTCTAGGATCTTGACTTCTACTGGGAGCTTTTTCACCTGCTCATCTACCTGAACCATCTGGTTGTATCCTATGCCTACTATGATAACGTCTGGCTTCTCTTTAAGTAGGGCCTCCACCTCGCTTAGAGGTACATAGTGTGACTTCCTCCTGAGTGAGAGCCTTCCATCAGCGTGTACTGTGATGTCGAAGTAGGGGACTGGTATGCCACTGTAGACTGTGAAGCCGAATGCATGTAGCCCGAACTTCCCTATGGGATTTAAGGCAAGCCATAAGCCTAAAGCTAAGGCTAAGACTAGAATTATGAGCCTCCTCCTCAAGCGCCCCTCCATTCCATGGGTGCTCCCTCTTAAGATTTCACTGGTGAGTGCGTGTGCTCTGCTAAGCTGCTTAACTGCTGGCTACGTTGACAGAAATCCTCCATCTACTGGTATCACTGCTCTGTTCGCGTATGCTGATAGGTCGCTTGCCAGGAATAATGCGACTCTAGCTACCTCACCTGGGTTTCCCGTTCTCTTCGCTGGGAGCCTCTTCATGAACTCCCTAGCCTTCAGGCTGCCTTCGCCCCAAACTCCCTTGCAGCCTTCTCCACTCCAGGTGTCAGTATCCCACCTGGTACTATCGCATTCACCCTGAAGTTCCTCCCGTACTCCCTTGCCAGCGACCTGGCCAGCGCTATCACGCCAGCTTTGCTCATGGAGTAGTGTGCAAGCTTCTCCTCGAACGGGGGGTTGCCTCTATGGAGCCTACGTTGATTATCACACCTCCCTTGCTTCCTCTCCCCTTTCCCCTTTATCATGTGCTGGCACATCTAGAAGACTGACAGCATGTTGATGTTAAGCACTTCAAGAGGAAGCTCTCGTCTACCTCAGGGAAGCCCTTAAATGGGTATACTCCAGTGTTTTGACGAGTGTGTCAGGCTCCCTCCCCTTAAGCTTACTCCAAAGCTCATCTACCTCACTTCTCTCAGATAAGTCGACTCTATAGGTCTCTACTCTAGCACCTAAGCTCTCAGCCTCACATCTAGTGGCCTCTAGCTTCTCCTCGTCTATATCGACTAGGATGAAGTTTGAACCTGCTTCAGCAAACCTCAGTGCTATAGCTCTCCCCATACCTGACGCGGAGCCCGTTATCAGAGAGCTCCTGCCCTTAAGTGATATCAGCTCAGCTAGAGGAGGGGCACCTACCTTCCCCATAGACACCGCCTAAGCTCCCAGTGTAGGGTATCCAACTAAGAACTATAACATCTAATATTCCTATAACTTAGGCCTCCTACTGCTCACTTACTTAAGCTCTCTGGGGGCAAGGATCTGAGAGCTCCCTGTAGGCAGGGAGGAGCTTAGCTTGTAGCAATCTGCAGGGTGAGAGGACAGAGTCCATCGAGAGGTTCTCTCATGGGAGCACATGTTGTATGCTATTGTCATGTGCGCTTTGGCTTCTCGCTTTGCCTGAGCTTTTCCTTAGGCTCCCATGTAAACCTCCATAAGCCTCTAGCTGCTGCCTCTATAGCTATCTGTAGAGCTTCGATTAGCGTGTCGCTTATAAGTGGCTCATCAGCTATAAGTGAGATCACAAGGTCTACTACAATCTCATCTGGTATGTAGTCTTCTGTAACTACTGTCACACTCGCTGCCCTCGGTATATACCACACTCTCAAGGGGCCTCCTGCTGTGTCGTATGTTGCCTCCTCTGCCTCTGGTGGAGGCGGCCACAGCCCTAGCTCTTTAGCTATGGCTTTTGGTATAAGCAGCTGTGGCGTAGGAGCCTCGTACCCACTGTTAGCCACAGCCACAGCTTCACATACCTTCTCTCCTCTTCTTATCCTTAGCCTTACCCTCACAACCACCTTCAGCCACCTTAGCAGCCACTATCCTACCAACTCTAGCCTTTAAAGCTGCGCGTATCCTCCCTATGAACACCATGCCAACCCTAACATAAGCTGCATCTAAGGCTATAAGCTTTCCCTTAACAGCATGCTGCCATCTGAAGCTGGCTGCAGGATAGGCTATGCTAGATGCTTCTATCTAGCTTTACCTCTGCCACATGGGGGCCTCAACCCTCCGTCTCTAGTGCTAGCATGTTGTGTGTATAATTGCTGCTATCCTTCTCCCCTGAGACTTCAGCCTGTTGAACTTCTCTATAGCCTTAGATGTCTCTAGGATCACGACCCTTACTCGAAGCTTCCTGACCTCATCTACCTGAACCATCTCATTATACCCTATGCCTATTATGATCACATCAGGTTCTCTCCGAGTTCTCTAGTTGACGAAGGTGGTGTGCAGGTGCTTTTATATTACTGTATGTGAAGTATAATACTTATGGTACAGCATTTCATAGATAGGGAACGTGAGCTAAGCTTCCTAGAGAGGAAGTACAGGGAGAGTGGAGCTCAGCTCATTATAGTCTATGGGAGGAGGAGAGTTGGGAAGACAGAGCTGGTCAAGAAGTTCCTTTCAGGTAAGCGTGGAGTCTACATGCTATGCACCCGTGATAGTGTAGGAGAGAACATCAAGGAGCTCCGCAGGAAGCTCTACGAGCTAACCGGGAAAAGGTACTTCCTGATGGTAGAGGCCTCACTCTACGAGCTCCTCAAGCTACTAGCAGAGGAAGTCAGAGAGAAGAGGGTGGTGGTAGCCTTAGACGAGTTCCCATACCTCCTCGAGCTAGACTCTGGGCTCACCTCAGTGCTCCAGAAGGCCTGGGATGAAGCCCTCAGCAAAACCGGCATATACCTGATCCTCTGCGGGTCAAGCATAGGGATGATGGAGACTGAGGTCCTAGGGTATAAGAGCCCCCTATACGGCAGGAGAACTGGAAGCTGGAAGCTCACTCCACTAGAATTCAAGCATATAAGGCACTTCCTCCCAGAGTACAGCACAGAGGAGCTAGTGAAGGCATGGTGCATTCTAGGTGGAGTACCATACTACCTCAAGCAGTTCACCTCAAGCAAGAGCATAGAGGAGAACATCAGGGAGAAGATCCTGACCAAAGGCGAGGTGCTGTACAGTGAGCCCCAAATACTCCTCAGAGAGGAGTTCAGAGAGCCCAGAGTATACACTCTAGTCCTCAAGTACATCTCCCTAGGGTACACGACGCTAGGCGCCCTCTCCTCTGCAACAGGCATCAACAGAGCAAACCTCTCAAAGTACCTCTCCACCCTAGAGGAGACAGAGATCATAGAGCACATCCTCCCACTAGGGAGGAGGAAGAGAGGGCAGTACATCATAAAAGACCCATTCTTCAACTTCTGGTTCAAGTTCGTGTACCCAAACCAATCCGACCTGGAGCTAGGCCTAGTAGATGAGGTGTACCAGCGTATCAGCCAGCAGCTAGACAGCTACTACGGAGCCATGTTTGAGAGGCTAGTCAGCCAGCTAGTCAAAACCAGGGAGCTAAAGCTACCACACCCACCAGCTACAGTAGCGAAGTGGTGGCACAAAGACACTGAGGTAGATGTGGTAGCCGTAGACCCACAGACAGCCCAGATGACCCTCATAGAGGTGAAGTGGAGCAAGCTCACCAGAAGACAAGCTCAACGCATAATCCTAGGCCTCAAAGAGAAGGCGGGAAGCATACCATGGAGGAGAGAGGAGAGAAGAGAGCACTACGGGGTAATTGCCAGAGAGGTAGAAGGTAAGGAGAGCCTGAGAGCTCAAGGCTACATAGCATATGACCTAGGAGACGTGCTCCACAAAGACAACAGATAACAAGCCGCCTACACAGGAAGCCATAGCATAGGAGTGCCCCAACCTCTCTTTAGATAGTAACAAGCTAAAGCTGATGCAGCTATACCTCGCTCCCCCGGCTTAATCCAACTGACCTAGCTGCGGAATAGGCTTAGGTGGAGCGTGGTACACTGGTATAGCTGCCCCTCTGGTATGGCTTCTCTTAGGTGCTCAAGCTCAGTGTACTCCTGAACGTCTATCGTTGGATGCACCCTAGATGTCATGGCTCCACTGAGAAACGCCAGCATTGCAGCTAGGAAAGCCGATGCAGCGAGGACCATGAAGGAGAGCACGTGAGTAAGCCCTGCTGCATCTGCTGTAAGCGCCAGCAGCAGAAGCCTGCCTCTGAAGCCTCCGGCAGCTAGGCAAGCGAGGTGAGCTGCATGTATTAAGCAGCATGCCTGCTGCGGTCTGAAAGCTTATCTACCTAAGCTGCCTACAGGCTGTGATGAGAGTTCTGGTTGTAGGTCTGCTACCATATGACTCTGGGAAGACATCTGTAGCTGCAGCACTAACCTCAGAGCTGAGAGCTAGGGGAGTTGATGCTATAGCAGCTAAGCCAGTTGGTGCACACAGCGCCTGGAGCCAGCACCATACAGTCGAGCTGAGCTTCAAGCTCGGCCTGCTAGTAGGGGAGGATGCGTACACCCTATGGCTTGCATCTGGGAAAGCTGAGCCAATAGAGCTCACGTCAACACTAGATGTGCTGACAGCTCCACCAGACCCAGCCAAAGCCTTCTATGAGGCAGCCTCACAGATCACGTGGCAAGCTGCAGTCATCAGAGAAACCCACTTAGAGGACGCACCTAAAACCAGGCATATCCTAATACCAGAGAACATAGCTCTCACAACCCCTCCACTGCAAGATGAGCTCCTGAAGCTAGCTTCAGCGCTCAAGGCGGAGCC
>QMWA01000014.1 GCA_003661385.1 Thermoproteota archaeon
GTCCTGTGCCACCAAGTCGAATACTACTGCGTTTATTCCTGTTAGCCCAGCGAAGCCCAGCTTATAGTAGAGTGCGCCCATTGGCAGCCCAGTCTCTGGGTCTAGCCCTAGGTATGTGTAATGTGAGATGTTGATTGCGTTATAGTTCTCTCCTATGTAGCCCCACATTAGGTAGCCTCCTGCCATGTAGTTCATTGACAGTGGGGCTGGCCATGTGACAGTTGGGTCATATGCCTGGACTACCGGTGCATTTGATGTCTCTACCTTGTCTAAGTCATACACGTACTCTTCCATCTTCAGTAGGGCTGCATGTATCTTAAATGGCTCTGGTGGGTTCTTTGCGTGAGTATAGTACAGGTGGGTTCCTATCTTTGCAGCTATCAGTGCTGCGCCTAGTACATCTTCTGCTCTACCTGTCTCACCTAGTATGATTGCTACCTCATTAGTGCCATCCATGTCGTAGTCTATGAGTCCGTCCTTAACGAATGGCGATGGGAACTCTGATAGTGGCTCTGCTGCTACTGGCACTATCCAACTAAGGGCGGCTAGTAGGGCCAAGGCTGCTAGGAACTTTCTCATCGACATACTTACACACCTTCTCGCGGTCCCCCTTGCGGGGCCGGGTGGTCGGGGGAGGGGCAGTTATTTAAACATATCCATCTGGAACGTTTCAAGACGTTTTTTTGCAGCCTTTTACCGGCATTTTAGCCTTTATATACGCCTGTTAAGTCCATCAGATGTTTATTTTCTCCAATAATTGATCATCTAGTGTCTTATACCCTAACCCATAATTCTTTGGTTATTGACGAATGCGCTCCATCTTCACGTCTAAGTCTTAGTTAACCTCATAAATTGCACCTGTTCCCTTATAATTCAAGTGGTGGGTAGCTAGGGTGCCCTCTCTGGCTTCTAGTAGAGAATAAACCTTTTAAATTCCAGAGCTCCTAGTCCTAGTGCCCCGGTGGCGTAGCTGGTTAGCGCGGCCGCCTCGTAGTGTTGAGAGAGCGGCAGGGCGAGGGTTCGAATCCCTCCCGGGGCTCTAGATAAGCCCGACCTTAATCAGCCTATGTGGATCCTTAGGACTATAATCTGGGGGTGGTGCTGGAATAGTTCTTTTGCCGCACTTTGGGCATTCTTCTCTGAGAGTATATGCTAGGCAGGAGAGACACTTCCTTATTTTGCTCTTTCCTCTTCTAGCAGGCGGCATAGACCATCATGCTTTCTCAGTTCCTCATCTGCAAGCTTTACAATAAGCTCTGCTGCTTGCCTTAGCTGTTTAGGGTCATGTGATCTCGCCTTCAGTAAGTACCTAGGTGACCCTATGTTTGTGAAGTTTAATTCTACTTCCCTAAACTTCCTCTTAGCCTCATTTAGACTCGCTGTTAGTGCTCTTCTCAGGACTACCGCGCCATCAGGAGCATAGCATCTAGCCTCTATTATGAACCTGCTTTCATATGTTGGGATAGAGACTCTCTCAAGACCTAGCTCTACTATTTTCTCTGCGAGCTCTCTGTCAAACCCTTCCTTGACCAGTACATCTGCTCCCTTTACTATAGCCTCCTCTATTGCAGCCAGCACATCTGTATAGCTCCTTAGGAGTCTTCTTGCCAGCGTCATGATCTTCCTCTTGTCTCTGCCAATCTTCCTAGCAGCCTCTAACATTATAGTGACCCCTCTCCTGTTTCTCTTCCATTCTCCAAGCTTTCTTTCAGCTTCATCTTTCCTGATGAACTTTAGTGTAAGGTCTATTTCCTCTCTTTTCTCGTCTACACGTAGTACTCTACCTACTACTATCTGCCCCTCTCTCACAAAGTCTCTGATGTTCCTTATCCTAACTGGAGCCACCTGCGACCTGGGTATGTAGGCCTGCTTTCCACCATACTCTAGTAGCTCAACTTTAGCTCCATACTCATCTACTTCAATGACCCTTGCTACAACAAGAGACCTAGGTCTTGGAAGGCCTTCAAACACCTAGCTCACCTACCACCTTCCCATACACTCTTGCTCTCCCTCCAGTAGGCTCTGCAAGAACTTCCTCGCAGACAAAGCATTTAACCACGGTTGAAGCATGGGAGAAAACGATCTGCTCATTTCCGCAGTTCTTACACTTGACTCGAAGGAACTTAGACTTTGGTAGTGGGACTTCTATCTTCCGCTTTGATACCATTCTCTCACCTTATTCCTTGAACTCCAGTCTAGTAAGCCTGCCGACTACTCTGGTCTTTTTCATACCGCATACCTTACATACAAGCAGGAGTACTCCCTTCTTTGTAGTCTTAGCTTTTCTTCTAAGTCTTCCTCTCGGTTCTCCTCCATATCCCCGTCTCTTTCTCTCCAACTGCCTCTGACCCCAAGACATGCTTCTAGGCTTCCCCTTGCTAGGCTTCTTGACAGCATGCTCCGTATGCTTGTTGCACCTTCGACAGTAAACCCTAAGAACCGTTGGCGCCTTCATGTTTAAGCACCCTTCATGCTCTAGCACTACTCTACATTAACCTTTTCCTCTCTACAAGCTCCCTCGCTCTTCAAAGCTGCAGCAAGCTCTGCAGGTATATAAGCAAGGTCTCCCCTTCTAAATGGCCCATAGACCTTCATCCTAGGTCCTATGACTTCAACGCTGTTTCTCTCAAATATGACGACTACCTTCTCGCCTATCTCCTTGGCGCTGACTTCAGGTATGACTGCTGCTGCATGCTGATATGCTGCTTCATACACGTCTCTGACAGCTTTTCTCTCGGCTTCTGTGAGCCTTTCATCGTCTACACCGAGCACTGTGGCCATTAAACCTTTAATGACTCTTATCATGAAAAGCAACCTTAATGCCTCTTGAGCTTCCCTTATCAAGTCGACGATTATGCTTCTACCTGGCTCAGAGTCTGGTATGCTTCTGCGGATGCTAAGCAGCTCTGAATAAGCTCTCCTATAGAAGCCTTCCTCTAGCTCTTGGCATCGTTCTGATGAAACCTCTGCCTCTATGAGCTCTCCAATTCTACTCAATGCTTTCACGCTTCTCAACAGCCATACCCCTCAGTATCAGGTATACAGCAGCATGTGTTGGGAGTTCTACTTCTTCACCGCTGTGATATGGGCCATATGACTTCTTTAAAAGCTGGAATCTAGGAACTGGGTACTGTACTACTATCCTAACAGCTTCATTAAATGGTACAACTGCCTGGCTAAATGGATCAAAACTCGCAACTTCAGCTTCAAGTAGGGGTACAACTCTAAAGCCTGTTCCTCCATGAAGGCTGTTAACAACTCTTATAAGCCTGTGTATGTCCTCAGTAACCACGATATCTATCTTACCCCCCAACTCGGCAAGCCCCCTTTCGGCAAGCTTGATTATCCTCCTTAAGGCTTTAGTGCCAACTAGCATATGCGGCTTAGCCTCTCCAGATAAAGCGAGCTTAAGATTTCTCTTAAGCTCCTCACCAACTCCGTGAAAGATCTCTCCTTCCTCAATAGCCCTCAGCAGGTACTCTGCTATTCTCCTCTTCCATCCTCCATCTCTGACTGTAGGCATTCTCACCCAAGCTCCTCCTCTTACATTCCTGATGTGCTGTATTATTCCTCTTTTCCCAAAGATTTCAACTCCCTCTCCCATAACATAGGCGCCTATCTCCCTTCGCTCATGTCCCCCTAGTTGCAAGATCTCATCGGATACAGCTCTAATGTGAAAGCCTCTATTGCCGCTAAACGACACTCTAATGTCATCTAAGCCAAAGTCTTCTCTAAGGACATCTATTACCTTCACAGCCTCCTTAGCAGCTGCTTTTATGCAGCTGCTGCAGAACCACTTCCTGCTATCTACTTCCCCTCCGCATACAGGGCAGGCCTCAACCTCCTTAGTTCCCTCCTCCTTACAGCTCTTGCATCTCCATGGAGTATGTTCTGGCCTACAAGGGGCATTAATGTGGTCTGCATCTATGTCAAATACGAGATCTGCTCCAATCCAGCCTTTCTCTCCCATTCTCGCACTGGGATCCCTGTAGTATGCCACTGAATAGTAGCAATGGAGTGGAGTTTCCTCTCTGAGAAACTTCCTGAAGCTGCTAATCTCTTTAAACCACATGTGCCTGCTCATGCTGCCACTGAAGGGCACGATACCTATCTCTCTGGCATCTATTCTCTCAACATAAATTATTCTTGAGAACTTCTCGTAATACTTTGTAAACATCATCTGGACTACTGTGCGCCCTTGAACCTGCATAGCCCATCCTTAATCGGGCAGAGCCCCCACAGCTTTATTTTCTTACAGCTTGGCGGCCTGTACCTTATTCTAGATCCCTTAAGCCCAGCTATGTGCATGACCTGATACTCTGTAATGCTTGGATTGTAGTCTGAGACACTTGTGAAAAGCTCTACTATTTCCTCTACGGTAGCTCCTCTTGACAGCATGTAGGTAGTCAGTGTGAACCTTGCCTGGTGGCTTACTGCCTCCCCTCTTAAGATAGCCTGCTTGATCTCTTCTACACATGGAGGAAGCTGTCCTCTAGTCTTCAGCGTCTTAGCTTTCACAGTTCTCTCAACATGCTCCTTTACCTTATCAGCCTTTACCCTGAGCTCCTCTGGAAGCCACTCAACCTCCCTCTCAATGCTGACAATCCATAGTCTCACTGCCTCACTTAGAAGTCTTCTGAGTTCGCGCCAGGAAATCCTAACCCAACCCTTCCTAGGCTCTCTGTTCCCAAGTCTCCACTCTGGCGCGCTAAATCTTCTAGTCAACCTAAGGTATGATGTAAAATGCATCTGAAGCTCGTCTTCCTCTCTAGCAACTCTAATGTCGTATTCTTTAGCAAGCTGTAGCAGTACATCAGGGGGTTCTCCAGTGGATGAGGCTAAAAACCTCCAACTCTCATAGTCTGCCAGCCTTTCTTTAAGAAGTCTGTTTTTTGTGTAAAGCACCATCCATAATGCAACATAAGCTGAAAGAAATTCCGACAGGTAGTCTACAGCTCTTTTCACAGATCTAGGCTTTATTCCAGCTGCCTGCTCCAGTCTCACGACTGCTGCATTCAATACAGCTCTTCTCTCAGGCTGAAGGAGCTCTTCAAGCGGCACCTTAAGCTTTCTAAGGAAACTTACACCAGATTTCGTAAATGGATACTTGGCAAGGAACTCTATGTTGGCGGCCATCTCTAACTCTTCAGAATAGGTGCTAAGAAGTACCTTAGAACTCCCCCCTCAAGTGGTTGGAATGTCAGTATGAGTGGTGCATCTGTTGCATACTCGAGGGTCACTTTCTCAGCTAGCTTAGCTCCTTCCATCATCTTCCTGACATACTCTATCCCATAAGTTGACTTTACTAGCTCCTCTTCGACCTCAAGCTCTAGCAGGGCAGCATCTCCTCTCCTAAGGTTTATTGTGACGCTCTGCCCATTCCCCTCAGACAGGAACTTAACTTCCTCTCTTGTAGATTCTATAGTGAACTCACTACCCACAAGCTGAATGTCTTTTATTATCTCCTTCATCTCATCACTCAATATAACTACTCTGGCCTTAACAGGAAGCCTAACCTCTCTCTCCTCTGACATCTCCTTTACAATAGAAGGCAGCCTGAACTCCCTCGTAGAAACTCCTATAAGCTTGAGCTTAAGCATATTTCCCTCAGGAGGCACCTCTATCTCAAGCTTATCATCTCTCCTAGCCCTCTTAAGGATTCTAGATACTTCATAGAAGTTTATTCCTACCGCTATGGCCTCTGTAACCTCATAGTCCTCAAAGTAGTCTTTAGGCATGCTTACCTCAACCATAGTGGTCTTGGATGCATCCATCTCTCTAATATACACCTTCTCAGGCTTGAAGCTGACTGTAGCCTCCTCAACTATAGCCTCAACAGCCTTAGTGAACTGGGCAAACGACTTTGCTTCTCTGATAGTTACTCTAACAGACCCCAATAACATCCCCAGTTAGCTTCGTTCTCGCAGTAAATAAAGTTTTGCTAGAACCTACGCAAGTCCAACAGCCTAGCTACCTTCTTGAACATATTGTGCGTGTCTAGGTCTATTCTGGCTAACAGATCACATGCAACTTCAATGACCTCCCCCAACCCTATCACTGTGCCCGCTACAAGAACAGGCTCTGAAATCTTCAGCTCGTCACACTCACTGCAATATACTCTGGCCTTCTTCTCGTCATCTCCTACAAGTAGGAATCCCTCTCCCTTCTCAAGTATCACTCCCGTGAACATCACCAAATCCTCTATTTTATCTATGCTGCTTAGTTGTTTCATCACGTAGCCTCGCTCAACCAATTTGCTCCCTCACGCATACTCTCTCCACGTATGCTTACATTTAACACACCTGTAAAACCTTGTTGGAGGTTCGTCTCCGCTCCTCGTCTGCTCTATCCACCAGTATGCGCCAACATTGCCGCACTTCGGGCATTCTTCGTCGGTTACCGGAAGCCCTTCTTCAATATGAGAAACTGCAACTACTCCCGGCTTTTTTTCTGTCCTCTTTCTAGTAACCCTGGCTATAGCTGATGGGGACTTGACTTCCTCTGTGTACCCACAATTGGGGCACCTTTTAACCACTTTACCCTGTTCTCTTCTTACTGAAAGGAGAGTACCGCACTTTGGGCAGAACATCCTAACCACTTAAAGCTCTCCATCATGCTAAGTTAAAAACGTAGGGGCTATCCGCCATGCCTCTCAAGCCAGGTGCCCGTATTCTAGCTTTCGACGATACGCCCTTTCGAAGAGGAGTGGATAGGAAGACTCTAATAATTGGTGTGATGACTCGAGGCCCCATAGTGCTTGAAGCCGTCTTCAAAGAAGAGATACAAGTTGATGGAATAGACTCCACCCAGAAGATATGCAAAATTGCAAACTCCCACCCTGCTAGGGATCAAGCTAAGTTGATAATTCTACATGGAACAGTATTCGGTGGACTTAACGTCGTCAACCTGAGGCAGCTACATGAGGAAACAGCTCGTCCTGTTGCTTCAATAGTTCTCAAGCCTCCTAGTAACATACGCCTTCTAGCTGCTGCAAGATCCATATTAGGGTCTTCAAGTAGGATTGAAGCTGTCCTCAGAGCACAGCCTCCATTTCAGAAAGTGTTTCTGAGGAAAAGGCCCATATACGTCTCATATCTAGGCCTAGAGAGAGAGGAGATGATCCGTGTGCTTAGGAGGCTATGCATTCTCAGCAGCTATCCTGAGCCTCTAAGAATAGCCTGCCTAATAGCCTCTGCGCTACGCTAGCTTTCCTCTCTCTTAAGGCTCTCAAGAACTTCTCTGTACTCGGATATAAGCTTATCTAGCGCCTTTATTAGGGTTTCAAGGGGCTCAGCTCCCTTCTTTACTTTAATAGTAAGGTAGACTTTACTTTCAAGGGGATGTGTGAGCTGGTACCCTGCCCACTCTACTTCCTCCATCTTGTTAAGCTCCTCAACAACTAGGTTTGGTATGGTATGCCTTTCTCCATCGATGAGAAGCACTATACCTCCATCTCTTCTTTTAACTTCACTTACCTTCACTTTTAGCCCCCCTAACTATGTGCTCGATCATCTGCTGAGGTGAGGTCGCCAGCTGATAGCCCCCCTCAACCTCTCTTAAAATCCCCTGCTCTAGGCACTCCTCTAGAATGTCCTCTGGATGTATTCCTGTCTTCAAGGTACAAAGTGCTAGCAAAGTGCTTATGTACCTTGTTCTAACAAGCTTCAAAGCTATTCTGTAGGCTTCTCCAAACTCCATAGCCAGCCTCTCCATCTCCTCAACTCCTATGTCTGAATAAACCGCTTGCTCCTCCTTAGAGTTGAATACCTTGTGCCCCTCTGACCTTATTGCCTCAATTATAGCAGCTATTGTTGCTCTCCCAGCTTTCTCTTGAACCCACCAGTAGGGATACCTCCTAAGCCCCCCTCTAGGCTTATATATCCCTATGAAGTCTCTGACTGCTTCCTTAATCCTCCACTCTACCTCAGAGTCCACCATCCTGCTATCATAGACTATCTCAACCTTCCTCCCCCTATATTTGACTCTAAATTCTCCTCTTTTTGCTCGTTTTCTCAGAATTTCTATAACCTTCTCCACTTCAGCTACGCTACTGACGTTAAGTGATAGCTTCCGCTTCACTCTCCCCACCTTTAAGCTGCAGACCATAGTAATATGATACTCTAACAGCAGTATCTACTCTACCACAGCTATTACAAACAAGGCTATAACCATATCTCTTCCTTAGAGTCCCACAATACCCACACATAGACCATACTATGCCTATCTCTTTCATGCCGGGAGGCATGTCTAGGAGAATCTGCTTTCCCACTATACTGCTAACTCTTGCTATAATGATATCTGAAACATTAAGTTCGCCTGTACTCTCCTGCTGCAGAAGAGCTGCCGTGAAGGGGTTCTTTAGGACTCTAATCCTCTTCTCACTCTTCCATAGCCCCCAGACCTTTGTTAATACGACTATCCCGTTTTTCCCGGTTATTTCTGCTAGAACAAGCTGCCCTACTGCTGGGATCCCATGCTCTTTAACTTTATGTATCCTCACCTTTCTGCCGCTCACCTCTAGTACACCAACATACTTAGCGCATATCACACCATCTCTCTGATAAGTTCCTTCTCCTCCCATATAGGCCTCTGCTACTCCTAGCTCTTCTCCAGGCACCACTACACTCATTTAACCACCTCAATCCTTATCATGTCGACATTAACCTCATGTCTAAGCTCTCTATGGAAGTCCATCGTTGGAGGTATAGGCATTACCGCCTCAATTAGATGGGTCACTCTGCCCCCTATCTCTTCTATCTTCCTAAGTATGAACTTTCTGGTTGCCCTTTTATGTATGCTATAAACGACTCTTGCCGTCTCCACAGCCCTCCTCAGAAACAATACATCAGCTCCCCTCCTCCTTACGCCGAAAGGTGGGTTTTGGACCACCGTATCAGCTTCTATACCCAGTTTCTCTCTGAGATCTGCTTGAATGAATTCCATACAGCATATAACACGCATTCTTCTCGCATTCTTCATTGCAAGGGCAAGCATACTCCTATCGATGTCTACACAAATGATCTTGCTAGCTCCCATCATAGCTGAGGCGATGCCCAGGATTCCTGTGCCGCATCCAAGGTCTGCTACAGTCTTCTTCTCTATGTCTCCCATCCTCCATGCAAAGTATACTAGCCTAGCTGCTATGTAAGGTGGTGTTCTATATTGCTCTAGCTCAACCTTGGAGTACACTGGAGCCTCTATATGCTCCAACTCTATTTCTAGCTCTTTTTCACCAGATGGCTTTCTTTTACTGTGGCTAGCAGGGCATATAGCCTTCACGCTGCTCTCTCTACTATAACTGATGTAGGAGGAGGGACTTTTACTTTCACCCTTTGAAGGAGCCGCTTTGCAAGCTCTAAATGCTCTTTATTGACCCACACAGTAAGTATAGGTCTTCCCCTCCTGACTATTGCTCCTGCTACTTCAGGCCTCCCGAAGGCGAGTCTCATGCCCTTCTGTAGCCTTTCTGCTTTATGCACTCCAGCTAGAGCATGCTTCCTTATTATGTGATGTGGATAGGCTCTCACCTGATACTTGTAGTTTTCTGAGCCTATTTGCTTGTCGAATGTCTTCATTGTTAATACTCTTAAGGCCTCTAGTGCATTGCTTCTAACAACTATGTCCGCGTCTGCGACGATTGTTAAGGCGTATTCGAAGTCCTTATCCCAGCTTCCTCCTACAAATACTCTTATCTTCGGATCTGGAGGGCCTTTGATGTACTCTTTACGTGTATATGGCCTCTTTACACGTCTGTCGCATCTCCCTGGCCTGAGTGGCATGGTTTTCCCCTATCCTCCTAGTCACCCTCTTTAATAAACCAACTATCCTTTCACACTCCTCATGGGTCAGCATATGGGGGGCACGCCTAAGAAGTACTCGCCTGAGCAGCAGGGCAGCGCTCCTCTTTTTGAACTCAGGGTAGCTTGCTGCCTCAGCAAGCTTCTCTATGCAAATGATCAGCTCTTTCCTCAGCCTTGGATGGGGAGGCTTAGCAAGCTTAGTTCTATGCCTCAAGCTTCTCCTTAGCTCATAGAGGATTATTGCTGCTGCTACTGCTAAGTTCAGGGTAGGATATTGCATGTCGGTTGGTACTCTAACAAGTACATCGCACATTGCTAGCTCTTCGACTTTCAGCCCAATGCTCTCTCTGCCAAACACTATCGCCATTCCAGAGGGTGACCATTTAAAGCTGCTGAAAAACAGGTCGACATCAATTACCTTTCTAACAACGGCTCTCGGCCCCCCAGACTTTGCTGTCGTCCCTATGACCAGTGTACTGCCTTCAATGGCTTCAGCAAGGCTATTATATTTCATAGCCTTCTCTAGCACGTCTACTGCCCTCCTGGCCGTTACCTCAGCGCGTTTCCTCCAATTGCTGACCGGGTTAACGAGGACTAGCCTCCTATATCCAAGGTTCTTCATCACTCTAGCCACGCTCCCTATATTAAGCGGGTCTTCCGGCTCAACTAGCACAACGAGGACTTCTTTGAGATGCTTTAATGCCTCACTCATGCTCTTACTTCCTCCTAGAAACCTACCTCCAGTGACTTGACCACTTAGCATTAGTCCATGCTAGCAGAATGCTTTCAGCTTAAGCCACTTAAGTACCCTCTTCTCCTTCTTCTTTCCTCCATAGCTCTCTCTGCTGCACTTTTTTCCATCTGCCTATAACCTGAGAGCTGTATGGTATAGATGGCTCTGCCGGATGTTGCTGCTCTGAGCTCGCTAGACAGCCCGAATGTCTCGGATAAGGGTATTTCCCCTTTAACTACCGAGTATACTCCTGTAGAGCTTATTGTGTGTATGTTACACCTTCTCTTCCTAAGTACTCCCTCAACTACACCGACCAGCTCTAATGGTGTATAGACTTCTATTTCACCAACAGGCTCGAATAAGATTGGTTTAGCAGCTAAGAATGACTTTATGAGCCCTCTTGCGAGAGCTGCCAGCACCTGAGCAGCGTTTAGCTTGCCCCTACAGACTGCTTCTTTGATCTCAAAGAAGCTTCTCCACACAGGTTCCCCACAGAGGGGGCCTCTCCTAGAGAATTCCAAAAGTACCCTGCGCATAAGCTCTCTGTCTACCTCTAGTGTGTGGGGAGCTTTCAGAATGCACTCCATTTCCGTCTTTATAATGTTGCCGCCATTCATCTGTGCTCTTTCAATCGGCTGGCATACTAGTGTTAGCTTACAGCTTCCATCTGGGCTTACTACAGCTATGTCCCCCGAGTTCTCGGTGGCTTTCTCACGTAGGACTACTGTTGGCTCTCCAGTTCTGACAGGTGCAATCTCAGCAATGAACCCTGCCACTATCTCAAGCTGAAGCTCTCCAACCCCATGTACTACGATCTCACCGGTTTCTTCATCCACCTGATAGCCTATCAGAGGCTCTCTTAACCTCAGCTTCTCCAGCTCGGCTGTTACCTTCTCAACGTCGCTAGGGTTCTCAGGCTCTATTGTCACGTATACGACAGGCTCCGATAGGTAATATGGGGGCTCGACAGGTTTGACCTCTCTAGCGTCGCTGCCTACTATCGTCTCTCCAGAGAAGACTTTCTTAATCCCGGTGCATACTGCTATATTCCCGGCTAATACCCTCTCAACCTGGGCTTTTCCCTTCCCTACTGGTATGTAAACAGCTTGTACCTTGCTTCTAGCTCCTGCCCCCACCAGATAAAGCTCAGTGCCATGTGATATGCTTCCAGAGAAGATTCTAATCGTGGGTATAGGCCTACCTGAGCTATCAAAGTCTATGTTACCGACGACAGCTATCAGAGGTCCTTCATCGCTGCAGCTTGCTACAGCTTTTCTCTCGGCGTCTCCAAGTTTACCATCCCAAAGGGCGGCTACCCTGTATGCTTGAGCTTCAAGTGGAGATGGGGCGCTCTTATAGACCTCCATCATCACTGCTTTGTGAAGTGGTAGCTTGCTGCTCAGCTTCTCTCCTCTCCTATATGCTTCTACTATGTTCTTTATTCTAACCCCTGTTTCTCTAGCTATCTCAGCTGTCACCCCCCAGCCATCAAGCGCTGATCCAAGAATCATTCCCTTATCAGCCTTTATCCTCCAGTTGCTGTACCTTTCTGGGAGGAACGCCTCTATAAGCTGATTGACATCTCCAATGATCTCAGCTACCCTCTTTCTGATCTCATCTCCATTATACTGCAGCTCGAGAATAAGCCTATCAACCTTATTTATGAACAGCAGAGGCTTAACCATTTCCTTCAAGGCAAGCCTAAGGTAGTTCTCTGTCTGCACCATTACTCCTTCGACAGCGTCTACAACTAAGATCACAGAGTCTACTAACCTCAAGCTCCTGCTAACATACCCGCTGAAGTCTATGTGTCCTGGTGTGTCGACTAAGTTCACTAGCAGCTTCATATCGCTTCCACTGTAAATAAATGTGCAGCTAGCCGACTTCACCGTCATTCTTCTCTTCTTCTCCACTTCAAGGTAATCTAAGTACAGTAGGGTTCCAGCTAGCCCATCTGATATGATACCCCCTGCAGAAAGAAGTCTGTCGCTTAGAGTGGTTTTCCCGTGGTCTACGTGGGCTATTATCCCGATATTCCTGATAGCATCCTTGCTTTTCATGAGGTTCGATATTTCCTTGAGCTTCTCTCTACTAACTCTAGGCATCTATCTCTCCACTAATCTTATTCTACCTGGAGTCTTAAGGCTTAGTAGATGAGCATGCTGATGGAGCAGCCACAGCTAAGCAAAGTTCTCGAGGCCTTAAGGTCCTTAGCTGGGAGAGAGACCATAGTCTTGGCTGCAAGATGCTCTGCATCTTATATTGGTAGGGGTGAGGCCTATTTAGCTGAGGGAGATAGGGTCCTCATAATCAAGCAAGACTCCTCTATGCAGCTACAGCAGCCAGTTTCTCCTACACCAGTGATGTGGCAGCCTAGCGGAAGCGTCTTCTCCTTTCATATTGAAGGTCACCAGCTAGTTATAACGGTGCTGAGGCAGAAGCCCTCAGAGGTAGTTACTTTAAGAGTCTCTAAGGTATACATGCTCTACTCAATGAAGCTACATGATGATGCAAAGCTGGCTTCTACTCTACCTGAGTCTGCGATATACGATGCTATAATGCGAGACCCATCGATGATAGAGCCAGGGATGAGAGTTGTAAAGCTTCAGAAGAAAACCAGCCTCGGGATAGCAGACCTATTATGTGAAGACTCCCAGGGGAGACTTGTTGTTATTGAAGTCAAGAGAGAGGCCTCTGGCGAGGCTCCTGCTATTCAGCTAAAGAGATACGTGGAAAGCATTAAAGCTTCTTTTCCTAACAGAGAGGTTCGAGGGCTTTTGGTCGCGTTGCGCATTACAGAGGACTCTAGGAGAGCCCTTGCAATCCGGGGATTGGAGGCTAGAATACTCAAAAAAGAGGAGCTTCTTAACTTACTGCTACCAAAGAGACAAGCAAAGCTCATAGAGATTATTAAGTAGGTGGTAGCCCCGGTCGGATTCGAACCCGTCGGATTCCTCCGACGTCTGCGGGTCCAGAGCCTTATGGGCAGTGCACGCCATGCTTGGCCAGCTACACCACGGGGCTACCAGTAGATTGGTAATATAGGGCATATTAAAAGGTTTCTATGCTTTTTAGTTTGCGTTCAAAAGAGGTTTCATGCTTTTGCTAGCCTTCTAGCAGTGACGTTGAAGTCACGATAAGCTAGCCCTTAGCGTGCTATTGTGCATTGCATGCTGTTCACGGGACGACTATGTCCGCGATATCTCTCCCGCATTCTGCTATTCTTCTCAAATTGTCGATAACTCTATGCATCTTAACTAACATTCCATCTGACTTCTTGGCTATGAGCTCTATCAGCTTGGATGCTTTCTCTTTAAACTCTGCTTCCATGGCAATGACGCTCTCAGCGAGTACCACGTCCCTCTCCATTAGGGACTCCATAGCCTTGCTGTGTATGCTGTAGATATGCTTGCTCAAGTCTATAAGCTCATTTGAGAACTCTCTTGCCTCTCTGCTGCACTCCTCTAGTGCTAATGCTCCTATCTCTTCCGCGTAATCTCCCATGTTCTCTATGCTCTTAGCTATGGTTCTTAAATCTAGGCATTCTAATGGGGTAATATTGAGCTTAGCTGCAAGCAAAGGGTCTGCAGATGCTGCTCTCAGCTGCTTAACTACTAGAAAGTACAGCCGGTCAACTATCTTATCTCTTGATATGACGTCTTCAGCCAGCATTCTATCACATTTTATCAGCGAGGTCACAGCATCCATCTGCATCGAGAGAGCTATCTCGTGCATTTTCTTAATAACCTGCTTAACTGGAAGCACTGTTGGATCTGATATGTCTTTTATTACGACTAAATCAGCTTTCTCCTCCACTATCTCTAGCCCAGCAAGCCTGCTTAAGAGCCTCCCTATACTCTGCTTCTCATCCAATGTGAGGGGCCTATGCGACCTTATCACTATAGTGGTGTACCCAGAAAGGTAGTGTGTGAGGAGCTGTCTCTCTAGTATAATGCGGTCCCTGTCTATGGATATTTCTGCTACCTTCTCCCTCTCTCCTCTCCTTAAAGGCATGACTGTAAGTGAGTTCTCATGTACTATCAAGGCTACTTCCTCACCCTTCTTTAGCTTCAGCCTCTTTACCCACTCAGATGGCAAGGTCACAGCCAGCGTTGACCTACCTACAACCTGAAGTCTCCTCTTAACCACTCTAGCCAAGACTACCCACTCTCTCAGCTTCTTACGCTATGTATTTACCTTTATAAGATACCCCTTATCCAAGTTTCTTGAGCTGGGATCTTGAGCTCGGTAAGAGAGCTATCAGCGATAATAAAGGGGCTGGCAAAAAGGAGGAAGGAGAAGGAGAAGGAGGTTGCGGTTCTAGTAGATGGTCCTAACATTCTAAGGAAGGATCTATCCCCTCAGGTTGATCTGTCTGACATCTTTAGGATAGCTAGCAACTACGGCAGAATAAGGGTTGCTAAAGTAATCCTCAACAAGTATGCTTCAGATAAGCTAATTGATGCTGTATCCAACACTGGTTTCACGCCTATTGTGACCCCTGGTAAGGTGGAGGTATCTCTAACAATGGAGGCTATGGATATTATAAGCAACGACCAAATAGATGTGATCGTGTTTGTTGTAAGAGATGCAGGCTATGCTCCTCTATTAGCTCTTGCAAAAGAGCGAGGTAAGGACGTCGTTGTAATAGGATCAGAGCCAGGGTTTTCTGTAGCGCTCAGGAAGACAGCTGATGAAACTATAAACCTCTCTGAGATAGCAGCTCGAGCCTAGTCTCCTTCACCATTTTTGCCCTTGATGATCCTAAGCAGAATCACGTGTAAAGCTATGAAGGAAGCTACCGCAGCTAGGGTCACAGTCCCAAGCACTATAGAAAGGTAGTATATTGACTTTTCTCCCCGCATGAACTCTATTATTGCCTTCAATGCAGGGTATGTTAGCCCTAACATTATCATTGCTGCAATGTTACTCTCTGCTCGCCTCCTCCTCTTCTCTATAATGCTCCCAGCGGCAACTCCTGATAGCCCTATTATCATCGAGAAGATGATGTATCCAAGCGTATTCTCGAGTACATTTAAAACAAGCTGTATGAACCTGATGTTTAATGGAGCTCCCTCTGCTCTCAGGTACCCGGTATACACGCTTATAGCGAGCAGTGCTCCCCCTATTGTTAGTGTAAACACTCCCAACTTGCCTCCCACGTCTCTTTTTAGTCTCCCTAGCATAGGCTGCAGTCCAAATCCGAATATCGTAAGCACAGCACCCATAAACCCTATGAAACCGAGCTTTAGATAAGCCTGTAGCCCGGCTAAGGACAGCATAGAGTATAGAAGAAGGAGAAACCCTGGGACCCCTATGAAGGCTGCTCTAAAGGCCCTGTTTGCAAGTAGCTTTTCTGAGATGTATCTTCTCAGAATGACATATGTAGTTTCAAGTTCCTTACTCTGTTGGACTATTATCCTCTTAAGTGAGAAAGTCTTCACGTATCCTGCTAGCAAAGGCAGTATATGCTCGTCATCTGCTCCATCTGAGACAAAAACAGCCTCTTCGGCGGGGAACTTGGCTAACACCTCTCTTATCTGCCTCCGTATTTCGTCGTCTGCTATGAGCCCCCTCCTATAGTGCCCTGTCAAGGTGGCGACTTCAACAGAGTCTTCTCCATACCTCTTGGCCAGCTCATCGTGGGTCTTAACTGCTGCGAAAATGGCGTTAGCATCAGATTCCTCTGGATCTTCAAGTATTAGCCTGTTAGCTGCCTTAAGGTTCTCCTCTCTACCTATTACAGGTCCTCTGATTCCGGTTTTCCTCCCTAAGTCGTCGTCTCTATCCACACACAGGACTAATATTCTCCTTTTGCTCTCCATTTGCTAAATCCTCCCCTCCCTGACGAGTAGGCAGAACTCCCAGTACTCAAGCTTCTCTTTCTTTCTCACTTTCTCCATTATTTCATCTACTAGCTTCCTACTTATTTCTTTCTCTTCCTCCTCCCTTTCCTTTTCAACCCCCTCTATGATGCTCCTTATCTTAGCTGTAATCTCTCCAATTTTCTTCTTGTACTCTAGATATGTCTGGTGGTATTTGTCGCTCTCCCCCTTTATCTCGCTTATTTCCCTGCTTATCCTCTCTATCTCCTCCCTCTTTTTATCTTTCTCCTTGACTATTTTGCCTATTTCCTCTCTTATTGCTGCCTTTTCTTCTCTGAGCTTAGCGATGTTCTCTTTCAAGGTCATTGCTAGTGTCCTCCATTTCGAAGCCTCGATATACCTCAGTTCTGCCATCCTTTTCGTCTCTAAGGCTTTCTTGTATTTCCTATAATCCTGCTCGAGTTTTGATATCCTCATAACAACTTCATGCTCGCGTTCTAGGGGGACTCTCCCCTCGTTGATGTTTCTCTCAAGTTCACGTATCTTAAAGAGTATTTGCGAGGGGTTTCCGTCTATTTCGCTTATTATTTCATTATATTGCTGCTTTAGCCTCCTAGCTTCCTCTATCCCCTCTTTATACCTGTTGAAGGCTTCCTCCTTC
Organism: Thermoproteota archaeon; assembly: GCA_003661385.1. Classification (GTDB taxonomy): domain Archaea; phylum Korarchaeota; class Korarchaeia; order B14-G2; family B14-G2; genus B14-G2. The sequence goes on from QMWA01000014.1 coordinate 17,020, forward strand.
TTCTTATTGAGTTCCTCTATCTCTTTGCTGAGCTCTTGTCTCTTACTTATTAGTTGCTTGAGCTGGTTGTCAAGCTTCCGCAGCTCGTCTATAAGCTGCCTCCTCTTCTCAGCTCTCTCTTTTACCTTCATGTTAAACTGATCTCTCATATTTCTTGCCTTTTCCATCTCCTTTGTCAGGGCTCTCTTTTCCTCTAGTAGCTTCTCTATGTGCTCTAGGCTTTTGTCGACCTCACTCATCTGGATCATCTCCCTAGTAGCCGGTAGCTTTAAAGCTGTCTCTA
>QMWA01000015.1 GCA_003661385.1 Thermoproteota archaeon
AGCTAGGAGAGCAGGAGAGAAGGACATACCCCTCTTAGACAGGTTCTACAGGAGGCATGGTGTAGAGAGCTGGGATCCCAGCCAGGCTAAGGAAGGCGTGTATTACATGATAGCTGTCAGTGGAGCAGTCGTGTCAGCAGCAGGAACACACTGCACATCAACTCAGCACTCTGTTGCTGTAGTAGGCAATGTGCTGACAGCACCAGAGTACAGGGGGAGAGGGTATGCTAGAGCAGTGCTCTCGCAGCTCCTAGCTGAGCTAGCAGCCAGCTTCGAGTGCATAACCCTGGATGTCAGAGAGGAGAACATAGCTGCGCAAGGCCTCTACAAGGAGCTTGGGTTCAAGCAGCATGCAATAGTCTACTCGTATCTAGTAGCCTGGAAGTAGGTATTGTGAGCCAGCGCTCATGAGCGTAGTCAAAAGTATTTAACGCAGAGTAAGGTGAGGGGCTACTCAATGATTTTTGAAGTAAGGTGGCATGGTAGAGGGGGGCAAGGCTGCTGGACTGCAAGCACAGTCTTAGCCCTAGCAGCTTTGAGTGAAGGTAAGAGTGTGCAGTCGTTCCCGGAGTTCGGGCCAGAGCGTATGGGAGCTCCAGTCCAGGCCTTCACCAGGATAAGCGATAAGAAGATCAGGATGCACTGCAACATTTACAGGCCAAATGCTGTTGTAGTCCTAGACCCGACTCTTCTAGGCAGAAGCGTAGTTGAAGGGCTTGTAGAGGGTGGAGCGCTCGTAGTCAACACGAAGTCCACCCCATCTCAGGTTAAGAGCAGCTTAGGCATCCATGGAGTAAAGGTGTGGACTGTAGATGCAAGCAGAATAGCTCTGGAGGTCCTCGGGAGAGAGATAACGAACACGCCGATGATAGGAGCTCTCGTCAAGGCAACTGGAGTAGTGAAGATAGACTCTGTGATATCAGCCGTAAAGGAGAGGTTTCCAGGAGAGTTGGGGGAGAAGAACGCCACAGTAGTCAGGCGAGCATATGATGAGACGGTGGGAGAATGAAGAAGGGCTGGAGGGAGGTTCCAATCGGCGGTATATGCTGGGTGAGCTCAACAGAGTACAAGACAGGGACATGGAAGACCTATGCGCCGAGGATAGACTACGAGAAGTGTACGAACTGCGGCTTCTGCTGGTTCTACTGCCCAGATGGAGCCATACGCTGGAACGGAGAGGAGAAGCCTAAGGTAGACTACGACTACTGCAAGGGCTGTGGCATATGCGCCCACGAGTGCCCAGCTAAAGCGATAACAATGGAGTTGGAGGTGAAGTAGATGAACCAGAAGGTAATAGGGTTAAGTGGAGACGAAGCTGTAGCCTATGCAGTCAAGCAGTGCAACGTGGATGTGGTAGCAGCATACCCCATAACACCTCAGACCATAATAGTCGAGAGGATAGCAGACTACGTAAACGACGGCGAGGTAGACCTCGAGTACATACCAGTGGAAAGCGAGCACAGCGCGATGAGCGCCTGCATAGGCGCAGCTGCAGCTGGCGCCAGAGCTTTCACAGCTACAGCAGCAAACGGGCTGGCACTGATGCATGAAGTCGTGTACATAGCCTCAAGCCTCAGGCTCCCAATCGTGATGGCTATAGTCAACAGAGCGCTATCAGGGCCGATATGCATACACTGCGACCACAGCGACACGATGGCTGAGAGAGACTCAAGCTGGATACAGCTCTACGTCGAGGATGCACAGGAGGCCTATGACACAGTGATCCAGGCGTTCAGGATAGCAGAGGACCCAAGTGTCCTGCTCCCAGTTATGGTGAACCTAGATGGCTTCATAGTAAGCCACACGCTACAAGACGTAAGCGTCCTGCCAGATGAGGTTGTCTCAGAGTTCGTAGGGAAGAGGCAAGTAGCAAGCATAGACGTAGCAGGCAAGACGGTCCCAATGATGCTCCACCCAGATAACCCACTCACCTTCGGGCCACTAGACCTATTCGACTACTACTTCGAGCACAAGAGGCAGCAGGAGGAGGCCATAAAGGCAGCTAGAGACGTGATCAAGAGGGTAAACGAAGAGTACTACAAGATAAGCGGCAGAAGATACGGGGATGGGATGGTAGACTCCTACAGGATGGATGACGCTGACATAGCTGTAGTAGGCTTAGGCTCAACGATGGGAACTGTCAAGGAGGTCGTAGATGAAGAGAGGAGTAGAGGGCTGAAGGTGGGAGCTATAAGAATAAGGTCGTTCAGGCCGTTTCCAGTAGACCAGCTGCTGGAGGAGCTAAGCAGGGTGAAGGTGGTAGGAGTCCTGGATAGGAGCGGAGCATATGGCGCACCTGGAGCACCAGTATACAACGAGATAAGATCTCTGCTCTACGACCTAGACAAGAGGCCAGCTGTCCTAGGCTACATCTACGGAATCGGAGGCAGAGACATGCCACCAGAGCTAGTCAAGTCTGTCATAAGGGATCTGGAAAACGCGTTAGAGAAGCCTCCCGAGACCAAGGTCGAGTTCATTGGGGTGAGAGAATGAGCGGAGAGTGGAGTCCCACGCTGAAGGAGCTCGCAAAAAAGCCTGAGCTTCTTGCATCAGGACATAGGCTGTGTGCAGGCTGTGCAGCAGGGACTATAATCAGAGCAATCCTCAAGGCCGCCTGGAAGCCTATTGTAGCAGTAAACGCGACAGGCTGTCTTGAAGTAGCCACGACAATATACCCCTACACCTCATGGAGGATACCCTGGATACATAATGCATTCGAGAACGCAGCTGCCACCGCAGCTGGGATAGCTAGAGCAAGAGACAAGCTTCTGAGAGACGGGCGGCTAGACAAGGACTACCACGTGATAGCATTCGCAGGAGACGGAGGCACATATGACATCGGAATCCAAGCCCTCTCAGGCGCCCTGGAGAGGAGAGAGAAGATACTCTACGTGCTCTATGATAACGAAGCGTACATGAACACTGGAATCCAGAGGTCAGGTGGAACACCAATGGCAGCATGGACTACAACTAGCCCAGCAGGGCGCAAGATACCAGGCAAGATAGAGTGGAAGAAGCCTATAGCGAGGATAGTAGCTGCACATGACGTGCCATACGTGGCTACAGCTACACCATGGCAGTGGAGAGACCTCGTCGTCAAAGCCAGGAAGGCACTGGAGGCTGATGGCCCAGCATTCCTACACGTGCTCTCACCATGCCCAAGAGGCTGGAGGTTTGACACAAACCTGAGCATAGAGATGGCTAGGCTAGCTGTGCAGACGTGCTTCTTCCCGCTCTACGAGATAGTAGACGGCGAGAAGTACGTGATAACAGGGTACAGCAGGAGCATAGCGATGAACCCCAAGCTGAAGAAGCCTGTAGTAGAGTACCTGAAGCCACAAGGCAGATTCAGGCACCTCTTTAAGCCAGAGAACGCCAGGCTCCTAGAGGAGATACAGAGGAGAGTAGACTACGAGTGGGAGAGGCTCCTCAAGCTAGCTGGATATAGGAGCTAGAACAGGGCTGAGAGGGCTCTAGCAACCTTCTCAGCAGCCATCAGCACCCTCGTCCTCACCCTTTTTCTTCCAACTACCCTGAAGAGCACCCCATCCTTGAGGCAGAGGACTACATCACCCATCCTATATCTCGGAGCTAGCGGCGTTGAGGCAATCAAGCACCCTGACTGCCCTGCTTTAAGCTCATGTAGCATCTTAGTCTTCCCACCCGCCTCAACCTCAAGCACATAAAAGTCGTACATTGGAGCTAGCCCAGGCTCCAGGGTGAGCTGGGAGGCAAAAGACCCCTCAGCAGCACCATACACCTCAAAGATGTCAGCTCCACCATATAGCTTCCTCAGCGATGGAGTGTAAGCCCAGTGTATGCCAGGTACTCCAGCCAAGAACATCACCTGGAGGCTTAGAGGCCTCCTAGCCTTCATCAGCCCCCCAGGAAGTACAGTAGTATAGGTGATCCCACTGTGAACGTGAGCTTCAGGCCACGTGTTGCCTCGTAAACGCGCCTAAAGAGCTACATCCACTCCCTCATCGTAAGTGGAGCTACAAGCTCCCTGAAGAAGGATGGTGGAGGCGATACGTCAACCCCCAGCTTAAGTACAATGTAGGCTGCATGAATAGCGGAAACATGGCTGCATGGGGCTCTAGATGGGCCAGAGCCAGCATACATCATCACTGGGGAGGGATGTTTGAGAGGCAGACTCCCTCCAGGAACTCCCTGAGCTCCGCGTAAGCCACCATAGCTCTAGCAGCAGACATGGTCCTCAGCTCTATGTCCACATCAGATATGGGTATGGCTTTAGGTGAGCCTGTTGAGCCCGATGAGAGAGCATAGGCTACAGGGGGAGCTGGTAGGAGGACATGATACTCGCCTTGGGCTACAGCTCTGAGAAGCTGCCTGACCTGCCTGTACTCTGCTATTGGGAGCCTAGTGAACCCTTGTATAGGCAAGTCTGCGTATCGAGACCAGGCTTCAGTCTCTGAGTATATCCTCGAGAGGAGCTCCATGGCATGCTCCTGTCCCCAAGCTGGGTCCCTGAGAGAGCCCACCCACCTGCTATAGCATGCAAGCTCACGCATGTAGCTTAGCTACCTAATGTGAAGCACATGGGCCTGTAGACGCCTTCGAGTACGTAGCCTAACTTTATAAGACTGCCTACAGTAGCTTGTGAGAGGTGATTCCCCTGTACACTACGATTGAAGGCAGGAAGGTGCCGCTGATAAGCATAGGAACCTCCCCCTTCATTGGCGCAGGTCAGTTTGGTGTTAAGGGGCTCCTATGGAGGAGCAGATTCCTCTATAATGCGCCAGCCATGGCTGAGCTGATGATGAAGAGCTATGAGTTTGGAGCTAAGGGAGCTCACATCATACCCCTGGGGGACATCCCTAAAGCTGTTAAGCTCGTGAGGAAAGAGTACCCCGACTTTGTAGTGATAGGCAGCACCCCCCCAGAGGGTGTTGAAAAGGGTATCAAGACTCTGATCGACCTGGACGCTGAGATAATATTCGTGCATGGCTCTATAGCTGATAGCCTGAGGTATGAGCTTCTAGACAGGTACTGCAGGATCATAGAGGAAGCTGGCGTGATCTCTGGTGTAGCTACGCACAGGCCGGTTCACACTGTCAGATACGTGGAGAACAACTGCCTATGTAAGGCTGTCCTGCTCCCATTCAACCCAGTAGGGTACAGCATGGAGAACAGGAGGCTGCTGGAGGAGATAGTAGACAACAGCAGCTTGAGCTTCATAGCCATGAAAGCCCTTGCAGCAGGCTCTGTTAGACCTGAAGAGGCGTTTAAGTACATATCACAGCACAACATAAAGGCTGTTACGGTAGGGCTGGTGAGCAAGGAGGAAGCTAAGGAGACTATACATGCAGCACTCAAGTACCTCAAGGGGGATGGAGGGAAAGCCACCTGAGGGAGTCAGGTCTACCTGATAGCTTATCTCTGGTGAAGTCGAAGACCACAGCACTCGACCCTTTGAACTCGATTGAGAGCTTTAGGCTTTCATCTACTTCACCGACTACATTAGCCTCTAAGCCGTAGCTTGCTGCCAGCCTACATGCCTCCTCAGCCTCCTCTGGTGGAGCAGCTGCTACGAGGCCGAAGCCGGGGTACATCAGGAGCCAGCTATCCCAGCTCAGGCCTCTTGGCTTAGGTATCTCTTCTACTCTCACAACCCCACCGACTCCGCTAGCCTCTAGCATCATCCCGATAGTCCCAACTATCCCAGGGTTGCTTGTGTCCTTAGCTGCTCTGATCAACCCCCTTCTGGACGCTTCTCTGGGATAGCTTAGCAGCTTAGCCAGCTCGCTTGGGGACTTGTGTGTAGTGGTGTCCCAAGCCAGCTTGTACCTGCTGTGTACTCTGCCATCTAGGTCTACTATGGCTAGTATCTTGTCTCCAGGTCTAGCTGAGTCAGATGGGATGAACCTGCCTTCAACGTAGCCTAGGATTGCAGCTGACACCAGTGGCTGAGGCGAGTCAGGGTTGTAGTGGCCTCCAACACAGGGCACCCTGAACTTCTCTGTGGCAGCAGCTATCCCACTGGTTATCTCTGCAGCAAGCTCCTCGCTTGCCCCGATGACGGAGACCATAGCCACTGGGATACCGCTCTTGCAGCATATGTCGTTGACATTGACTAGGACAGAGCAGTAGCCTGCGAAGTAGGGGTCTGCTTCTATCAGCTTGTGCCATATACCATCTGATGAGAGGAGAAGCAGGCTATCTGCCACCTTGATGAGAGCTGAGTCCTCTCCAAATGTCCTGAGCACCTTAGCTTGAGCTAGTGGAGGTACAGGTGGGAGCTTGGATGTCACCTCGTGTATAGACATCTTCCTGGTTACTCCAGGGAAGCTTCTAACCCTCTTAGCTAGCATCTCAGCTTCAGACAAGGCCATCAGAGCTTGGTGCTAGGGAACAGATATAAAGTTACGGATGTAGCTTCATGGGTGCCTGCTTGAGAGTTGAGGGGAGGATTGCTGGTAAGGAAATTTACCCTGTTCTCCAGGGGAATGTGTGGGATACTAAGCTCTCTGGGTACGCCGACTTGATATTCGGGGACTACAGGAGCAGAACTGTGTTCTATGAGGGGCACCCGCTGACCTGCACTCTAGAGGACGATGAAGTGCTGGAGGGCACAGAAGCCTTAGTGAAGACTCTCAGAGAGGCTCGTAAGGTAAGCGAGGTCATGTTTAGGATAGTATCAGACAGCCGGGAGGCATCCTCTGTTCTGGCCTCGGTTGAGGAGAAGGCGCTGAATTCGCTTGGAAGAAGGCTCGGGATCAAGGCGTACTGGCTAGTGAACCCTAGGGAGTACATCGAGATGCTGCCATCTGAGGTCGAGTCAGGCTTCATAGTCGTCAAGGGAGGGGAGCAGCTAGCCATAGGGGTGGTGTCTGGTGGGAAAGTAGTAGCTGCTGTCAAGAGGGTGAGCAGGGTTTATAGGATTGGTGGCATAGAGCTGCTTAAGCCACAGGGCAGAGACGTAATAGACTACACTAGAGTTGAGGGTGTGCCTAAGCTCGTCGAGTACAGGGTGGAGGGGCTTAGAGACTACATTGTAGAGCAGATTGCAGCAAGCATTTGAAGTTTAATAACAGAGTATTTCTGGCAGTGCAGGTGCTATCTTGGTAAGCATAGAGGAGCTAGCTGAGCTCGGTAGGAGAGTAGACCCTGTCATAGAGAGGTATGTGGAGAAGGCAGGAGAGTTTAGGAGCTTGCTCCTATACCAGCTTAAGCTAGGCGGGAAGAGGCTTAGGCCTGCAGTGACCATGCTGAGCTGTGAGGCCTCTGGAGGCAGAGCAGAAGACGCCTTGGTGACAGCAGCCCTGCTCGAGCTGGTACACAACTACACCCTTGTCTTAGATGACATAATAGATAGAGCAGACCTGAGGAGGGGGAAGCCTACGGTCAGGAAGAGATATGGTGACAACATAGCGATACTGATTGGAATGTACTACAGAGAGATCATTGAGGACATGGTGCTCAGCACACCGAGCCCAGTTGAAGTCAGTAAGGTGGTCTCAGACACCATAAAGATGATAGCTGACGGAGAGAGGCTTGACATACTCTTCGAGCAAGCAGGGAGAAGCGACCCCTACGTCCTAGAGAACAGGTACCACAGCGTGAGCCTCAGAGACTACATAGACATGGTGAGCAAGAAGACTGCAGCCCTCTTCGCAGCATGCTGCAAGCTAGGTGCTATGATGGCTAAAGCTGACACGTCGACCGTGGAGAAGCTGACTAGATATGGCTGGGAGCTTGGAGTGGTCTTCCAGATAGCAGATGACATCATAGACCTGTTCAGCACTAAGAGCGGTAAGCAGCTTGGTAAGGACATAATAGAGCATAAGCTGGGTAATGTGTGCATACTAGTTGGCCTAGAGGCGCTGGACGCAGAGGGCAGGCAGCTGGTCCTCGAGAAGCTCAGGAAGGAGAGGGTGGTACAGGAGGACATCAAGCAGGTTATATCACTGCTGGAGAAAGCTGGTGCCAGGGAGAAGGCTCTAGAGCTCGGGAGGAAGCACGTGGAGGCCGCCAGAGAGAGCTTAGCCGAGATCCCAGACAGCAGAGCTAAGAGAACTCTGCTCGAAATCCCGCAGCTAGCGCTCGAGAGGACATACTAGGGTGGAGAATGGAGACTGTAGTGGTCAAAGTCGGTGGCTCAGCGATAACATGGAAGAGCAAGGTAAAGGCAGCTAGAGTAGATGCAGTGAAGGCCATTGCAAGAGAGCTGAGAAAGGCATCTAGCAAAGCTAGGATCCTACTAGTCCATGGAGCAGGGTCATTTGGACACCCGATAGCTAGAAGGTATGGGATAACAACGTCATCTGGAGGAGCTCATGGAGTTGCTGAAACCAGGCTGTCGCTGCTGGAGCTAAGCTACATGCTCCTGAAGGAGCTTAACGAGGCTGGGGTGAAAGCCACGCTACTGAGCCCTATGGCTCTCATGGTAGCTAGAAGGGGAAGGATAGACAAGATATTCACAGAGCCCATAGCAAGGCTCCTAGACCACGGCATAATGCCGGTGCTCCATGGAGATGTCGTTTCAGACCTTGAAGCATGCTTCACAGTGGTGTCTGGAGACCAGATTGCATGCAGGCTTGCAGTGGAGCTTAAAGCCAGCAGAGTCGTATTTGGAGTCGATGTGGACGGGGTTCTAGACGAGAGGGGAGGTGTTGTCAGGGAGCTGAGCTTAAGTAGGCTGTCAGAGTACAGCATGCAGCAAAAAGCCCCCGACGTGACTGGGGGGATGGCTGGGAAGCTGATGGAGGCTAAAGCTGCCTTGGAGGCGGGTATACCTGTTGTAGTGGGGAACGCGGTTAAGCCTGGAGTGCTCTCAAAGATGATATGTGGGGAGCCTGTCAGGTGTACTCTCGTCACTCTATAGCTGGCTTCCAGTACTTTATGTCGTTTATTGAGCCAACCCTCTCCTCAGGAGGCTTCCAGACAGCCTTGACCATCATCCCAGGGTAGACCTCATCTGGGCTTGCCTCACCAATCCTGTGTATTAGGCCTCCAGTCACTCCATCGAATGCTATGAACGCGATGACTTCAGGGGGATCTAGCTTGTTGCCGTCTGCATCCACTGTAAGGACGGTGAAAGCCTCTATGTAGCCCTCATCTAGGAGCTCAACCCACTCATCTAGCTCACTAAAGCAGTGCTCACAGTATATCCTCGGCGGCAGATACGTTAGGTTGCACTTCCTGCACCTAGTTGCCACTATCTTGCCTTCCTTAAGCCCCCTGAAGAACTTCTCGCCAGCTCTACCGAGCGTGTATATGTAGTCTGTCTCCATGTCACCAAGCCAGTATCTAGCTCTACCTGCCTCAGTTATCTTCTCGACTGCCATGCTCACACCTCAATTGGCTTCCAGTACTTTATGTCGTTTATTGAGCCAACCCTCTCCTCAGGAGGCTTCCAGACAGCCTTGACTCTGACACCAAACTTTTCTCCTCGCATCCATGCTGGAAGATCCTCCTTGCTGACCTCACCTATCTTGTGGAGAATCCCAACGTTAGGTGGCGTGTCGTCCAGGTCTATGACAGCTACTATGATAGGCTCCTTAAGCCTCTTGGCGTCAGCTGAAAGGTAGGATATCGAGTAGGTAGCTACTCTGCCTGCATCCCTCACATAGACCCACTCGTCGGTCGGCTTAAAGCACAGCTCACAGTACATCCTAGGAGGCACAAGGATCCTGCCGCACTTGCTGCACTTCCTGCCTATTAGCCTCCCGTTTTTCAGCTCCTCCAGAAACCTCGTTATAGCTACTCCAGCTGACCAAGCATACCTAGCTTTAGGCCTCCAGAATGTGGTAAGAACCCGCTTCTCTCTGATGTCAGCTTCCTTCAAGGGGGTACCAGGGTACTTGCTGATCTTCACACTCAGCTAAACCACCACACACACCCTAGCTGTCATCGCTACTTAAACCTTCTACGCTCCAGGTTCCATTCTCTCGACGAGTACTTCCTCCTCAGCTCACCTGCTCTCCTGAGCTCCCAAAGCGTGAGAGGCCTTCGCTCAAAGCTCACACCCAAGACCTCACTGAACCCTGCTACCACGCAGTCAGCTACCTCCCACCTTGAGACAGAGCAGCCTAGGAGCTGGGATATGGAGGATATCCTCGTAGAGAGCTTCTCAGCAGCCTCCTCCGGTGAGCTAAATGGGTGCTTCAGGACAGTGAACATCTTCACTAGGTCAACTGAGACTAGCAGAGTTCCATGCTGCAGGAAGTAGCCTCCTCTTATTAGCTGAGCGCTCCCTGATATCTTAGCTGACCCTACTCTTATGTTCGGGCACTCTCTGCTGCTTCCCATCGATACTGATGCCTTGATGCCGAGGAGCTTTAGCCCAGATGTTATGGACTCTATTATCCTCTGGTACACACCTATGGTGTCGGATGCTCCTATGGACTTGAGGTCAGCTACCACACTGTATGTGAGCTCGCCAGCTGAGTCGTGGTAGACTGCTCCTCCACCAGTCGGCCTTCTGACAGCCTGTACACCGAGCCTCCTGCAGGCCTCGAGGTCAATGTACTGCTCCATGTCCTGGAAGTAGCCTACTGAGGCAGCTGATGGAAGCCACGTGTATAGCCTGAGGGTGTTGGGGGCTAGGCCTCTCATCCTAGCGTCTAGCATAGCCTCGTCTATAGCCATGTTCAGGTAGGCGTCTCCAGGTGGGCTTACAACAAGCCTCCACTTCAAGACTCTAACCTGTGACATAGGATAAGGGGCTCTCAAGCCTCGTTATCTTAAATATGAACACGTCCCCGACAGAAGGCCTACCTAGGTCCTGAAATTCCTCCATTGAAAGCGATATGATCACGTCTGGGAGCTCAGGTGTCCTGTCGAGCTCTATGGGGAGGCCCATCGCCCTGAAAACCTGAGCTGTGGCTCTGGCGACGCTTCTAGCAACCTCCTCTTCCTCACTTGAGTAGTAGCGCTCCTCACTCTCCCTGAACTCCTTGAGTGCAAGCTCCACCCTATTGCCGAGAGACTTCACATTAATGACAGCGTATCTCTTCTCTATGCTAGCCATCACGTACACCTTCTAGATGGGTTCTCTAGCTCAGCTTATAAGCTTCCTCAAAGCCGCAGCTATCCTCCTATCCACCCTCCATGCGCCCTTCTCCATGTCTATAACCTCGAAGTAGGTTTGCTTGTGGTCTGCTATGTTATAGAGCCAGGGGAGTACGTTCTCCCAAAGCTGCCTAGCTGAAGTCCTGAACATGAAGAAGCTCACGACCTCGCTCTCCGTGAAGTCGAAGCTTGAGCTGGGTTCAAGCCTCACACCGACGTCGATCAGGAAGACTATCAGGGAATTCGCTGTCCTAGGGACTGCGATCCCCCCTCTTCCCAGGGGGTATGCTTTCGCAGCTCCAACCCCACTGCTAGGCTCTCCTCTCACAGCTGCCTCCGCTAAGGCAGCTAAGCCTCTAGCCCATAGGCCGCCTGCCAGCACCTCAGATGCGAGCTGAGCGCTAGATGGAAGCCTTGACCCCGGGAGGCTGCTGACGTGAAGATACGCTACTGGCCCCTCTCTTACCAGCTCAGCCACGCCTAGGTCTACTGCAAGGCCTATGGACCCCGTTATCTGCCGAATTCCTCTGCTCTTGACTTCCTTCATGACATCTGCTACTGCTATCTTACCCCTAGCCTTGTGAGCTATCAGTGCTTGAGCCACCTCGTAGACTGTCCTCGTGTTCTTGAAGACAGCCAGCACGCTGCCTATGCTTTGGAGTACACGCAGATAGGGGTCTGCCTCAGGGGGCTCTAGGCTTGTTGCAGCAGCCCACAGCTCCTTTAGAGCGCGGTGGACTGCTGGAGCGCTGCAGGTCGAGCAAAGGTATTTCTCACCAGGCTCCAGCTCAATCCCACAGAGCAGGCACCTCTTCTCTGGGAGAAGTGCAGCCATCAGGTACACCGTATCATGTACCGTGAACTTAGTATTAAGTATTGTGTACGCTCATCGAGTGTATGCTTCGGGGAAGCTGTAGAGCTGCGAGCAACTTTTTTATTCAGCGCCATGGGGCTGCCTGGGATAAGTATGTCACATGTTGAGAGGCCATGGTTCAAGTTTTATCCTGAAAAGGTTCCTAAGAGCATAGAGTACCCGAGGAAGACACTGCACCAGGTGCTTCGAGAGACTGCTAAGAGGCTACCCGACAAGGCTGCGCTGATCTACTTCGGGAAGAAGGTTACATTTAGGGAGCTAGATGAGCTAAGCGACAGGTTTGCCGCCGCGCTAGCTGACATGGGTGTAGGGAAGGGAGATAAGGTAGCGATAATGCTCCCTAACTGCCCCCAGTTCGTGATAGCATACTACGGGGCGCTGAAGGCTGGAGCAATCAATGTCCCATTAAACCCCCTGTACACGCCTAGGGAGGTAGAGTATGCTGTGAACAACTCTGAAGCGAAGGTCATTGTTGTACTCGACCAGACTTACAATAAGGTCAAGGAGGTCAAAGACAGAACCAGGCTTGAGCACGTGATATACACTAGCGTAGTGGACTTCATGCCTCCGCTCATCAAGTTCTTAGCCAGGGTCTTCAAGGGGCTGAAGCCTCTGAAGATACCTGAGGCAACCAGCTTCCTAGAGCTCCTCGGGAAGTACCCGCCTAAGCCACCTGAGGTCGATGTTAAGCCAGACGACCTAGCGATGCTCCTTTACACGGGAGGCACTACAGGCGTGCCTAAGGGGGTTATGCTCACGCACTTCAACCTGCTAAGCAATGCAGTCCAGACCTGCACAGTCGGGTTCATAGAGGAGGACTCGATTGCCCTCGGGGTGCTTCCGTTCTTCCACTCGTATGGGCTCACAACCGTGCTGAACTCATCTATATACAAGGGTATTACAGCTGTAATCCTGCCTAGGTTCTCGCCTGAAGATGTCTTTAAGGCTATCAAGAAGTACAAGCCTACGCACTTCCCTGGAGTGCCCACAATGTACATTGCTTTGCTGAACCACCCTGCATTAAGCAAGTACAGGGAGCACATGAGGAGCATAAGGTTCTGCATATCGGGAGCAGCTCCGCTTCCACTTGAGATAGCTAAGAAGTGGAGGGAGGTCACTGGAGGCATGATAGTAGAGGGCTATGGGCTGTCTGAGGCGAGCCCAGTGACGCACGTTAACCCGCTTGATGACATAAAGAAGGTGAAGTTCGGCTCGATAGGCGTGCCAGTCCCGGATACGGACGCTAAGATAGTGGACTTGGAGACCGGTGAGAAGGAGCTGCCTCCAGGTGAAGTCGGAGAGCTTGTGGTGAAGGGCCCTCAGGTGGGCTTAGGCTACTGGAAGATGCCCGAGGAGACTGAGGAGACCTTCAGAGAAGGCTGGCTTTACACAGGTGACATAGCTAAGATGGATGAGGACGGCTACTTCTACATAGTAGACAGGAAGAAGGACATGATAAATGTGGGTGGCTTGAAGGCTTGGCCTAGGGAGATAGAGGAGGTCCTCTACCAGCACCCTGCAGTCAAGCTGGCTGCTGTAGTCGGTGTTCCAGACGAGTTCTATGGTGAAGTGCCTAAGGCCTTCATAGTGCTTAGGGACGAGTACAAGGGCAAGGTCAAGCCAGGGGAGATAATAGACTTCTGCAAGGAGAGGCTGGCCAAGTACAAGGTGCCGAAGCACATAGAGTTCAGAGACGAGCTGCCAACCACGCTAGTCGGGAAGGTGCTCAGGAGAGTGCTAAAGGAGGAGGAGCTGAAGAAGAGGGAAAGCTAACCCCCTATTTTTGGCTGGTTGCATTGGATCCGCTTGCTGAGCTGATGCAGGCTGTCAAAGCCAGAGGTAGGGGAGCTGCAATCGGATACGTGTGCAGCTATACCCCTGAGGAGCTGCTTGAAGCCTCAGGTGAAAGCTACACTAGGGTGATTGGCTCCAACAGCACTGAGCTAGCTGACTCAGCCATACCAACCTTCACATGCAGGTTTGCTAGGCGGTGTCTGCAGCAGATGCTGGAGGGAGAGCTCAAGCGTGTAGTCGGAGCATATACCTGCGACACAGTCAGGGGGGTTGCAAGCATAGCAAGCTGGAGAGGAGTTGAATCCTGCTTCATCAACATACCTAGAGACATAAGCAAGAAGAGGAGCTTGGAGTATCTTGTTAGGGAGCTTGAGAAGCTAGCGGAGTTCCTCGGGGCAGCAGAGGGTGGGGTCGAGGAGGCTATCGAGGTGTGTGAGGAGGACAGGAGGGCTGTGATGAGGCTTGCTGAGCTTAGAGCAGTGGAGGAGCCTCCAGTCACAGGGGTGGAAGCCTACCTAGTTGAGCTAAGCGGGATGCTCATGCCAAAGAGGAGACATCTGGAGCTGGTTCAAGAGCTGCTGGATACGCTGCCCTCTAGGAGTGGAGCCACTGGAGCTAGGGTCATGCTGATTGGCAGCACCCTGACGAACATCAAGCTGCTAGAAGCCATTGAGGCGGAGGGCTGTGTTGTCGTATACGATGACCTCTGCACTGGATGCAGGTTCTACTGGGGGCTAGCACCAGCTTCAGGTAAGCCTCTTGAGAGGATAGCAGCCAGGTACGTCAGTAGAGCTAAGTGCCCCTGTGTCACACCGTTCTCTGAGAGAGCAGAGTACATCACTGAGCAAGCCAGGAGGTTTAGGGTTCAGGGCGCTATATTCCTGCTTCAGAAGTTCTGTGACCCCCACCTGTTCGAGTACCCTGCGTTAAGGGAGAGGCTTGAGTCCATCGGCGTAGAGACCATGCTCTTTGAAACTGAGGAGGGGGAGGCTGAGGTTGAGAAGCTCAGGATAGCTGTCGGAGGCTTCATAGAGAGGCTTGGTGGCTGAGATGAGGGCTAGCAGGCTGGCTTCAGCTAGGGAGATATCCTATGCCATAGGGGCTAGAGTGCTTGCTGCAAAGCTCTACAGAGAGCAGGGTGGGAAGGTAGCTTGGGTGACAGCACTGAGCCCAGTTGAGGTGCTCTACGCTGCTGGCATCATGCCACTCTACCCGGAGCAGTACTCTGCTGCATGCGGTGCATTCAAGACCTCACTTAAGCTAGTGGAGAAAGCTGAGGAAGCAGGCTACTCACAGGACTTATGCTCCTACTTCAGGTGCCACATTGGCCACGTGCTCTCTGGAGAGGGGCCTTTAGGGGGGCTTGCTAAGCCTGACATCCTTCTTCTCTCAGGAAATCTCTGCCTTACCAGGGTGAAGTGGTGGGAGATCCTCTCAGAGAAGCTTAAGGCTCCGCTTTTCCACCTTGATATCCCCTTTGTAGCAGAGGAGGACAGCTGGCACCTCGAGTATGTCAGGTGGCAGATCGAGGAGCTAATGGAGTTCCTAGCTGAAGCCGGGGTTGAGGTCACGCTAGATAGCCTGAAGAGGAGCGTTGAGCTCTCAGATGAGGCTTCTAAGCTCTGGAATGAGGTCATGGACCTCAGGAAGGTGAGGCCATGCCCGATGGGGGCTAGAGACGCGTTCACAAGTATGTTCCTGATAGTGACATGCCCAGGACACCCTGTTGCAGTCGTCCTCCTCAAGAGGCTGCTCAAGGAGGTCAGGGAGAGGGTAGCTGATGGCAGGGGAGCACTCGAGGAGGAGAAGTTCAGGGTTATGCTGGATAACATACCGACATGGTATGACCTGTGGTTTGTCGACTACCTGGAGGAAAGAGGAGCAATATCAGTGGCGGAGACATACACTTACTCAGTGTGGTCTCCTAGGCTAGACTTCTCTAAGCCTCTTGAGAGCTTAGCTAGGAAGTACCTCTATGCAGGGCTTAATGAGAGCTTTGAGAGGAGGATAAAGGCTGCACTAGAGGTAGCTAAGGAGTTTGAGGTAGATGGGGCGGTGATCCACGTGAACAGAAGCTGCAAGCCATACTCATCTTGGGCTTACGAGCTCAAGAACGCCCTTAGAGATGAGCTTGAGATCCCAAGTGCAGTGTTTGAGGCTGACATGACAGACCCCAGGGTGTTCTCCAGAGAGCAGGTCAGGACTAGGCTAGATGCCTTAATAGAGGCGATGAGTGAGAGGGCTAGGAGGTAGGACATGAGAATACTCGTGGTGAATCTGTACCTAGATAGGGAGAGGCATGGAAGCAGCTTCAGCAGGCTCCTCAGTGAGCTAGAGAAGGCTTCAGGTGCCATGCTTGAGCCAATATACTACACTGAAGTAGGTGATATAGGAGGCTATGACTGCGTGGTACTCAGTGGGACAGAAGGCTACCTAAGCGAGGAGGAGACCACCAGAAGGTTCAGCAAGCTTGCTTCAGCCATCAGAGAGTCTGAGACTCCTGTACTCGGCGTATGCGGAGGGCACCAGCTGATTGGGGTAGCATACTCGAGTAGAGTAGTGAGCTTAGGTAAGCTGGTCAAGGGGTATAGGGAGGTCAGGGTTCTGGTTGATGACGAGGTGTTTGATGGGCTCCCAGAGACCATAGTTGTATGTGAGAGCCACAGGGAGTGTGTTGAGAGGCTCCCAGAGGGCTTCACCAAGCTGGCTTCCTCAAGCGACACTGAAATAGAGGCAATGAAGCTCAAGCACCCACTCAGGTATGGCTTCCAGTTCCACCCCGAGAGAAGCGATGAAAAGCACCCTCATGGCAGAGTGATACTCGAGAACTTCTTCAGGATCCTGCGTAGGTGAGGAAGCCGCTGACATGAGACTTAGCCAGCCTATGGTAGAATAAGGCGTGGTTTCTTATCATCGAGTAGGCTACGTCATCCACCTTCTTCACTGCCTTAGCTGGGACACCTACCACAACAGACCTAGGAGGCACCTTCATGCCCTCGAGAACTACAGCGCCCATCCCGACTATAGACCCCTCTCCGATCACTGCCTGGTTGAAGACCACCGCCCTCACCCCGATCATGACTGTGTCCTCTACTCTGCAGCCGTGGACTACTGCTCCGTGAGCTATGGTCACGTAGCTCCCGACCTCAACTGGAGTGTGTGAGACTAGCTTGCTGCCCTCATATATGTCTCCACCGTGGAGCACAGCGTTTTCCTGGATGTTGGTGTACTCCCCTACCCTTATCCTGGCGACATCTCCCCTCAGGACTGCTCCAGGGAAGACTGAGCTTCCTCTTCCGATTTCCACGTCTCCTACAATGAGGGCTTGAGGCGATATCATGGCTTCAGGGTGTATCTTAGGCCTCTTACCCTTGTACTCGAGTATAGGCATCTCATCTCACCTTCTCCAGTGCTATCACAGCAGCTCCTAGAGCACCTACCACCTGAGGGTCTATGGGAGGCTTCTTAACTTCTATCCCAAGCTTCTCCTCTAGAGCCTTGAGGAAACCCTCGTTCTTTGCTACACCACCTGTGACGACGACATCCCTC
>QMWA01000016.1 GCA_003661385.1 Thermoproteota archaeon
ATTCGAGACAGCAAGGAGGATAAGGGAGCTAGCTGAAGAAGTCCACATAAACGTTAGAGAAATGTACCTGATAGGGAACATGTTCCCCAGAGGACTAGAAGGACTTGTGAGGAGGAAGGCACTTGAAATAGGGCTGAGATATGGGGGGGTTATCCCACAGGACCCTAATATAGCCAGCTTTAACCTAGAGGGGAGGCCTTTACTTGAGCTGCCACCAGATAGCCCTTCAGTAGTAGCAGCAAGAAAAATAACTGAGAAGGTAGGGCTTGTGCCAGATACTACACTGCTTGAGCTGCTTGGAGTCTCCTAGGTCTCTTTAGGAGGCCAGTTGTCAGCTAGGTACTTTGGAATCCCAGAGGAGTCTAGTGGCCCTACCATCACACCCCATCCTGTGGCGTCCTCTATCTCTCCCTTGAGCCTTGCTGCTCTTCCTGGTATTATGAGCTTCCTGTGCTTGACTTTCTGCTCTACTCCAGATGACTTTATCACGTCAGCTATGCCCTCAGCTGTTAGCTTTCTTCCTGCCACATCGCACTCTACTGCTAGGCCCTCTGTGTCTGCTACTAGCAGGTAGCAGTCTTTCTTGCTTGCCTCAATGTCAGCAGCTACAGTGTAGTAGGTTAGTGCGAAGTTTGAGGTCAGTAGAACAGGAGACATCTCATCTGGGCTGCCGAATGTCCTTAAGCCAGGCTCAACAGCAACAGGCTTCCTTGGATCAGTGTAGATGTTCTGCCTGAGGATCACGTTGGGCAGTAGAACCCAGCCTTCTATGCTGTGCATGATCAGTAGGTCAGCGAACAAGGAAATCAGCATCCCAGCTACATACGCTTCCCTCCACTGCTTTATCGTTTCCGGCTCAGCTGGGTTCACTAGCCATGCTGTAAGAGGCACTCCTATTAGAGGGAAGCCTAGCAGCTCGTCTTCCTCCTTGCAGGCTAGCCTCCTTAGCATGACGAAGTTGTTCCATGTGTCAGCTAATCCCTCTCCAGGGAATGTACCGGGGTCTAGCAGGAGATCTTCCACACCATACTCCAGGAGCGTCTTAGACAGGGACTTGAGCGTCTTAAGGTCGTTTGGGGAGAATACTGCAAGAGGACACTTGTATTTGAGCGCCAGCTCAGCCATCTCCCTCCAATTCCTCTTGGTTGCAGCGTATATCAGTGGCCTTCTGTCGCCAGCTATCTTGAGGGCTTCCTCCATGCACTTGGGGTCTAAGGTGCATAGTATCAGTGGAAGGCTTGTTCTCCCAGCTACTCTCCTGACTGTATCAGCAAACTGCTTTGGATCGCCTGAGACACCTCTCACTGCTATAGCGTTCAGCTTCAAGTCCATTCCTATGTACGTGTAGACGAAGTTCTCTACATACTCTACTCTCTTAGCTACCTCCTCACTTGACATGTCATCTGATACATCTATTGCTATCGCTGTCGGATTGTAGTATGTGAGTTCATGCCTGTACATCACGTACTCTCCACCAACCTTGACTGCCCTGTCTCCCACACCAATCACCACCTCCTTGACTGGAGGCTTTAGCAGATCCCAGAGCTTCTGGTAGTTCCCTTTGTACTTGGGGTCTGTCAGCAGGGGCTTGCACTGCTCTAGCTTTGCTTCATGCGTAACTAGCTTAGCTGCGAATGCCATGCAGTTTTCTTCGCCACACTCCTTGCAGTTTGTCCTGGGTAGGAGGTTGTATACATCTATTGGGCTGAGCTCCTTCCTAGGCATGCAGAACACCTCACAGCTTAGCTGAAGCCCAGTTTTCGATGAGCTCTGGCTTTGCTCTCCCCATCCCTTGCATGAGCTCGTCTATCACGTCCTTCACAGTCTTCATTGCAGCGGGGTGCATCATCATGAAGAGGTCTACGCCAGCTATCAGCAGAGTTAGGGCTGTTATCGTCTCCCAGATCGGGCCTCTTAGCTCTCTAGGCCCCCATACTGCATCAAGCTGCTTCATCCAAGCTTCTCTGGCGGCCCAGGCGTTTGTTGTCCCTGATGAGATTGGGAAAGCCAGCTCCTCATCTCCCATCAGCCCTGCTAGCCGTGACCTTTGCATTATCGTGAAAGCATACTCTATGCCGTAGCCTAAGGCTGCTGTAGTGGTGTCCATGATTATTGAGCTCCTAGGTACGCCCTCTGACGTCAGCCTCCTATTTAGCTCTCTAGCTAGGTTCATGTCCATTGGAGTGAAGGCTATGGTGACGTGATTGTGCTTCACTATTGTATCTACATTTCTCTTGGTATCGTACTCTAGCATCTCTTTTGTTATCGAGTTTATCACAATTCTCTCTCCCTCAGCTACCTCAGCTACCTTCTCAAAGACCTCAGTGTCCTTTTTCGGGTCTCCACATCCACCTACTATCATGGGGACGTCTACTGCCTGCAGCACGTCTTCGACGGTCTTGGCTGCCTCCTTTGGTGGCGTGTCTTTGATGAGGGGGTCTACGCTGACAAGGTGTAGTGTTATGGCTTCTGCCCCAAACTTCTCTACAGCAAGCTTAGCCCAGGCTACTGGATCACCATACACCTCTCTGACGTGCTGTTTGACAGCTTTAGCCAGAGGAACCTTCCAGTCGAAGACATCACAAGCTATAATCGGCTTATGTGGTGGTTTCGATTCAAATAGGTAGAAGGGGGGAGCCTTCTCTCCTCCTATCGTCAGAGAGTATGCCCTAGTTCCTCCATCCGCTCGGGTAGCACCTATGGTAACCTCCTGTATGGGCAGGACATACTCATATACTGGGGGCTTGAACTCCACTTCTATTAGCTTGGTTGGCTTCGGCTTAGCTGGTGGGGCTGCTATCACCGCCTTAGGTGGAGCTCCAGGGAGAACCTGGAGCTCTAAGTGTTCTAGCCGTATTGCAACATCTTCAAGCTCTATTTCACCATATTGCTCTAGATACCTCACAAGCTTGCTTCCTATGTTTACCGAAAGTTTCTCCTCTGACATGCTAGCACCCATTAGACCTCTAGCTCAAGCTCCTTTGCTTCTATCTTGACATTCTCAAGCTCAAGGTACCCGAACTTCTTCACTAACTCAAGGAGCCTCGTGAACAGCTCAGTAGCCTCCTTGGGTGCTTCCTCAGCCACTAGACCACCTACTTCTTTTTCTTCTCCTCTTCTGTTATCTTCTTTAGGATCATCTTCTTCGCTATGATCTTGACATCTTTCAGTATTATCTTGTATGTTGGGCCTCCTGCTGCAGCTGGCATTGGCAGGTTAAGCACAAGCTGATAGCCTCCTGCCGTTGGGACAGCAGCAGCCTGTGGCACTGCTACCACTGGAGCTCCTGGGGCTGCTGGGACGGCTGCAGGAGCTGCCTCCTCAGGTAGCTTCTCTTCCTCTACAGCCTCCTCCTCTTTCCACCTTGCAACTATTGGGTGCCCCTTCTCTTTGAGCCACTTCTTGAGCTCCTCTACATTCGAGACATCCTTCTCCGTAGCTATCTTATCTAGGATTTCATCTGGTACGAAGCCCTTTACCCTCTCCTTAGCTTCAGAGGGCATCCACACTACTCTCTCCCAGCCTCCGTCAGCTTGGAGGAACTTCGGTGACCTCATATACTCGAAGCTTAGGCCATGGAAGCCGGGTACCTGCCTTCCTCCAGCTGTTGAGTCAGCTATGGTTGTGAATGGCAGGCCTATTACAGTGTTTCCAGCGAAGCCTCTATGGACTATTCCAAGGCCATCTACCTCAGGGATGTAGAATGCTGCACACTCGAAGCACCCACAGGATGTGTGTGGGTATGTGAATGCTGAGTAGAGGCATACACGCTCCACTTCACCAAGTGACTTCTCTTTCACGGTCTTGTTTACTCCACTCCACTCTCCTAGCACAGGGTCTAGGCAGTCTCCCTTCTCTATCTTGAACAATGGCCCCTTCGGGTCTATTTGAGCTGCTATCCTGGCGTCAAGCCAGCTTATAGCGCCGCAGTTCGAGTATCTTTGCGGTGTTATCACGCAGACATGTGTTGGAGCGAACGACTGGCATAGTGTGCAGCCGTAGAACGCGTCTACCTCCTCGTCCTTTAGCCCTCTTACTCTAGCATCCCTGGCCTCGTATATCTTGAGAGCTTCATCAAACATCTCCTTGACCTTCTCTAGATCCGTTATGAATGTGACCTGTATCTTCTCGATTATCGGGAGCTCGCTCTTAAATAGCCTGCATAATGCCTTTCCGATCCATGTGAACGAGTTGAGGCCTTTCTTAAATGACTTCTTGCTTAGCCTAAGCCAGATGTCATACCTCTGGTTTAAGTGCATGAAGCCCTCTATGTAATTGCAGAAGTCGTGTATTCTCCTCTCTATGACTCCCTCCATCTCCTCTTTAAGCTGCTCTCCAGCTACCTCAACCAATATTCCGAGAGGCTGGGCTTTTGCGCCCTCTGGCAGGTCCTTTATGTCTGGGCCTATAACCTGGACTTTGCCGTCTTCAACTGCTTCTAGAGGCCTGACGCGGACCAGCTCGAACTTGTACTTCTGCTTAACCCCACCCCACTCAGCGTACATCTCATGCTTCCTTATACGCTCTCCCTCGTATACGACGCCTATATCAACGGGGAAGCCTTCTATCGACATCATATCACCTCACAGGCTACGCATCAGCCTCCAAACTTCTCGATAATGGCTTTTAAGTTTTTCTTCCACTCCTCCAAGGAGATGTTGAGGAAGGACCAGTTTGCGTGAGGCTGGTACCTGTAGTCGAGGCTAACTAGCATTGTATCTGAGAAGTGCTTTACTCCAGAGAGAAGGAGCCATTGCTCATAGTACCTGAACCCCAGGATGAGCACTAGGTCATGTGGGCCTTTGCCGTCTACTCCCTGCCAGCTGGGGTCAACTAGCCTCGCTCCTATGTCTGCTAGTGGCATAGCTGCTGCTGGCTCGAATCCCTTCTCGCGGAAAACCTTGAGGGCAGGGAGGGAAGCCAGAACTGGGATGTTAGCTGCCTTTGCAAGCCTGATTACATAGTCTGCCATCGACTCTCCACCTATGTCGGTGGTTATCTTGCTGCCTACAACCAGGAGAGGCCTCTTGTGCCTTCTTATCAGTGCTGCCACGATTTCAGGCTTGGTTATGACGTTAGCTCTGGTTGGGCCAGGTATTTCAGCTATCATCCAGGAGCGGGTTAGGGACATAGCAATCACCTCAGCATCACTCCTTTTTACGTATCAGCCTGGGTAGCAGAGTTGGGTCGGGTATCTCCATTTCCTTCCAGCCTTTCTCCTTTAGAAACTCTAGGACTTCCTCCTTCATTGTGATCGGTATGTCTGCTACCCTTCTTACGAACAGGTGTAGGTCTGGTGGCAGCGTTCCGTATATCTTCTTGTAGAGGTCTATGTAGTGTGTTAGCTTGATCATCCTGCCTTTTGTCGTGTCGTTTGGTCTCATGCAGAGTTTTGGTATCATCACCATAAGCTCCTCTTTGCTTTCAGCTGCGTAGAAGAGGTGTTCTGGACATGGGCCGACATACACCTTCTTGCCTGTTCTGGCATCGTACACGTACCAGTCTTCTTCGCGGTCTTGCCTTCCTAGGAGGAGCCTTCTGTACTTGAAGCCGTGTGGGCCTACTATGACTGGGACACCGAGCCTCCAGAAGCCTGAGGCTATGGCAGCAGCCTTCTGGGACATGGCGCCCCAGGCTACTCCAACTGCACCTACTCTGTTCAGGATGTAGTCGGCTATCTCCTCGTAGTTTGCTCTCAGGTTGCGCTTAGCGAATATGCTGGCGATTTTTATCGCTGCACCAGCTATGTGTGGGTTGGATACGCATGACCCTACGTTTACGACTCCTCCAGCATCGAAGACTCCAGGGTACCTCTCGTATATGGTCTTGCCTTCCTCGTCCTTCATCATTCCTATGGTCATGGCTGCACAGCCTGATGCCACTATTATGTACCTTCTTCTAGCGAACTCCTCTGCTACCTCAGCTAGCTCTCTGCCGCCGTTTGCGTAGTTTGCACATCCTACTAGCGCAACTACACCAGGTATCTCGCCTAGCACTATCGGGCTGCCTACGTTCCTTATTTCAGTGTCTCTGATTGGGCCTCTTCCAGCTCTCACCTTGAACTTCTCGCTTTTCATCTCCTTCTCTGATGCAGCAACTATGTAGCTATGTGGCTTTAGCCCCTGTGGGCATGCGCTCTCACATCTAGCACAGCCTATGCAGTAATCGTAGAGTGCTGCCAGAGCTGATACATCTCCCTCCTTGGCTTTAGCCATTGCAGCAGGGACGTCCAGCTCAGCTGGGCATACTCTGGCACATGTCTTGCACTGGGTGCACTTCTTGGCTTCCTCTATCACACCGGCTACATCTGGTATTATCTTGAACCTCTTTCTCTCAGGGGCTATCTTCACTGCTACCTTGACAGCGACTTCAGCAGCCTTGTCTGGCTCTAGGATCAACGCGCCAGGCTCGCGGCCGGTTAGCAGGTCTTCGATTATCTCATCTGGGTCGTCGTGTGTTCTGTCTCTTAGGCCGTGGCAGGCTTTCTCCGATGTAGCTATCAGTGGTGCCTTGACTTTCTGGGCTTCAGTTAGTATATCTGTTCTGATGCACTGCTCGTCTACTACTATCACGTCGGCCATGCCGCTTCTGACGAACCTCAGCTGCCATGATATTGGGCCTATTATCTTGGCTCCTGGGTTGTACCTGGTTACGTCATGTGCTGTGCAGCATATCCCAGCTACCTCAACCTGCCCGTATAGGTTATTGGCTACGAGGTAGTCCATTATGGCTGCTGCTGGTGGGACGTTGTGGCCTATGACGAGTATTACAGGCTTCTCTAAGTCTACTACTCCAGCTCCCAGCTCAACGAGTGGGGCATCTGGGTCGGCTTTGGGGAAGTCTAGTGCTGATATCTGTGCTATGTCTGCTATCTCCATTGCAACCTGGTCTATCATTCCGGCGTGCAGTACCTTTGATTCGAAGTCCAGGTTGTCTCCCTCCATCCCAGTGTGGCAGCAGGATAGCAGGTGTACAATTTCCCCAGCTAGGTACTCACAGATGTCCTCTAGGTCTCCTAGAGTCTTTGGCCTGACTCCCGTTACTAGCCTGGTTACAGGCGCCTCTATGTAAACATGCTCACCGCCAACATCAATGGGGTGATCTCTCCCATACTTTTCTATCAGGTGCTCTACTAGGTGCTTGGCGTGGCCTAGGTGTGTTGCAGCTCCTATGCAGCATGCTAGGAGGACTATTCTCGACTGCTGAGCTGCCATGTTTAGGCCGCATGCGCCACGCTTCCCCTTCGTGAGGTCGCATTTGCCGAATGTGCAGAGGCAGCATACATCGCAGAAGGGCATGTAGAATGGCTTGTACCTCTTGAGAAGCTTCATGTCCCAATCTCTTAGCGTTGTTATAGATGGAAATGGTGTGGGACCAAGTGGCTCCTCCCACTCCTCCTCGAAAATCCTACCGATTCCAAGCTCTAATCCCTTGACGAGGACACTTGGAGCTTCAAGCTTCTCCAGCTTAACATGTAGTGCTCTCTTGGACATGGAGACCACGCTCTAAACTTTCTCTGGCGCCTCGTTTAGCTAGCTTATTTAACCTTTGGGTCACCAAGCACCCTAGTATTGTAACACTTTTCTGAAAATAATGCTACTATGTGACCTAGCCTGTAAAGCAAGCTTAAAAACAGGGACTTAATATCACCCAGAGTATGAGCCTGATGGAGCTGCTCTACCCATATGTAAATGTGTCATTGCTTGTCGTAAGAACAACTGAGCAGGGCAAGGCATCAATGGAGGGCAAGCCCAGTGAGCTCTACGCTGATGCAGTGTGTTGCGTGTACATGTCCAAGGCAGACCTGGAGAAGCTGGGTGTAAAGGAGGGAAAGGCTGTTGAGGTCTCTACTGAAGCTGGTTCAGTTGCCGTGGTGGCGAAAGTCGACAGCGAGCTACACGAGGGATTGGCTTACATGCCGGTTGGGCCCTGGGCTAATGCCGTGACGCCAGTTGGAGGGGAGGTGCCGCCCAAGGCGATAGCAGCTACCGTGAAGAAGACTGATAAGAAGCCTATGGATGTCGATAAGCTTTTCTCAGCTCCTTAGCTAGAGCCTCTACGGCTCCATCTACATCCCCGAATGCGAGCAAAAGCCTAAGCTTCTTCTCATTTAGTGACACGTATAGGAGCTTAAGCCTCCTTAGGGCCTCTTCTCTTGCTTGCTGGCTGACTTTAGGCGTTTTCGGCAGCTTCTCAGGTAGAGAGAAGTACTCTGGGATAGAGGGGGACAGGACTCTTGCCTCAAGGAGTGATGGAGGAGGCTTTTCGCCAGCTATCAGCTTGCTTACAGCCTTGGTCCTGCCCTGAGCCCATGGCAGTGGAGTTCTTGGGTACACCAGGTTATATCCTAGCCTGGTGACTTCTATGACATCTTCTGGGCATGCGTTCTCACAGGCTCCGCAGTAGACGCACACTTCATCTACTACAGCCACCTTATCCTCTTTCCCAGTCGGGTAAATTGCTTTAACAGGGCATATGTTGAAGCAGTTGTGGCAGCCTACTGGATCACATCGCTCTATCCTCTTGAGAGCAACTTCTCCCCTGAGGGGCTTCTCTACCCTGATTGCTTCCACAGGGCACTTGAGTGCGCATAAGCCGCAGTCAACGCACTTCTTGTCATCTACCTCTATTTCACCTGACACCTTCGGCTCCCTGATCTCTCTCGGTGGGGTGCTAATGCACTCAACTTTTATCGCGTCGACTGGGCATACTTTCTCGCATAGCCCGCAGTAGTCGCAGCTGTCATCATCTACTCTTATCGTTATCGCTGGCTTGAAGTCTGGGGGCTTTGGCTCTGTCCAGAATATCTTTATCGCATCACATAGCAGCTCACATAGCCCGCAGAAGCAGCACTTGTCTTCGTCTATTGAGATCTCACCCTCGGCCTCCCCTTCACCTAGGTACTTGACTAGCTTCTCCTTCTTCTCCACCTCTACCCTGGCTGATATGGCTTCTCTGGGGCATAGCTTGCTACAGAGCAGGCAGGGGATGCATTTTTCTCTGTCTATTGAGTGCTCTCCTCTCAGCCTACAGTAGAGCTCTGATGCTGGTGTCCCATTTATCTTCAGGGATATGGAGTTGAATATGCATACCGTTTCGCATATCCCACAGAAGCAGCACTTGTCTTCGTCTATCATGATGAGGGGGGCATCCCTTATCCTGCCTGCTGCAGCCTCTACTATGGGGCCCTCAGATATAGCTTCCCATGGGCATATTTGGCATAGATCGCATCCCACGCAGTCTCTTATTGAGAAAGTCAGCTCCTTTAGCATGAGGGGAGTTTTCCACCTGTATACCATGCTTGTATCTACTATGTCAGATGAGACCTCAGGCTTCTCACCGAACCTCTCGAACCCCCTCACTTCAGCAGCCACCTCACACCACCTTAGATTCCAGCTCAGCTCCTAGGGGGCCTATCTCGGACATCCTCGCTGTGAAGTCTCTTAGTATCCTAGCCAGCTTCTCTCCCTCTGCTGCTGATACGCTCTCTATTGCAACGCGCTCTTCGCTTATGCCTATCGTCTTTAGGAGCTCTTTAAGCTTCCTGACGTTATCCCTAGCCTTCCTGAAGCCGGATAGGTAGTGGCAGTCTGCCTCCCTACATCCTACTATGATAACTCCATCAGCCCCCTTCATGAGCGCATAGAGCACGAAGAGCGGGTCTACTCTTGATGAGCATGGCACCTTTATCAGCCGGATGTTCGTTGGGTAGCCTATCCGCCTTACTCCAGCATTGTCCGCAGCAGCGTATCCACACCACTTGCATGCGAAGCCTATTATCAGCGGCCTCTCTGAAGCATTTTCAGTTACGGCATCTATCATAGCATACACCTGCTCGTCGCTTAGCTCAGGGTGGCTTATTGCTCTAGCTGGGCATACTGTCGCGCAAGCTCCACATCCCCTGCATGCTAGCTCATCTACTAGTACTACTCCACCACTCTTCTTTATGGCACTGAAGCTGCATGCAGTGCGTGCACACACTAGGCACCTCAAGCACCTATCTGGGTCTATTCTCGGGGCTGTGACCTCTATTATGAGCTTCTCCGAGGAGAGGAAAGCTAAGCATCCTGCTGCAGCCAGCCCTGCGTGAGCTACCGTGTCTGCTATGTCTCTTGGCCCCTGTGCTGTCCCTGCTATGAAGATGCCTGCGGCAGGGGAGTCGGAGGGGCGGAGCTTTGGATGCGCCTCCATCATGAAGCCGTTTTCGTCTGTTGATATCCCAAGGAGGCGAGCTAGGTCGCTGCTCCCAGGAGAAGGCTCTAGACCCACACTCAGCACAACCAAGTCGGCTTTTATCTCGATTGGCGACCCGCTTAGCGTGTCCTCAGCCCGCACTATTAGCTTGCCGCTAGCCTCGTCCTTTAAAACCGAGGAAGCCCTCCCCCTTATGAACCTCACTCCGTTCTTGGCTGCCTGCTCATATAGCTCTTCGTAGCCTTTGCCAAACGCCCTAAGGTCCATGTAGAGGATGTATATGTCTGTGTCTGGGCTCTGCATCTTTATCTGCATTGCCTCCTTGAGCGCATACATGCAGCATACTCTGCTGCAATATGGGTGCTCACTCTCCCTCCTAGAGCGGCTTCCAACACACTGGATGAAGCAGACTACCTTAGGCTTCTCATCTGAGGATACCCTTCTGAGTACTCCACCAGTTGGCCCCAGTGGGTTTAGCATCCTCTCTAGCTCTGGAGCTGTTATGACGTCCATGTACCTTCCATAGCCATATTCCCTAAGGGGGGCTGGGTTGAATGGCTTGAATCCTGTTGCTACTATGATTGCACCTACCTCCTCTTCCACCTCAGTTTCTGTATCATCGAAATTTATGGCTTCCTTCTCGCATACGCCGGCACACGATCTGCATCCAACACAGTTTTCCATGTCTATGTACGGTGCTATCGGAACTGCCTCAGGGAGAGGCTTCACGACAGCCCTCCTTTTTGCTAGCAGGTACTCGTAGTCGCTTAGAACCTCAACAGGACATATCTCGATGCACCTGTTGCAGCCATTGCACTTCTCTGGATCTATGTAGCGTGGCCTCCTCCTGATCTTGACTTTGAACCTTCCTGGAGACCCTTCTATGGCTGTGACTTCACTTAGAGTGTAGAGCCTGATACCTGGGTGGTTAGCTACCCTAGACATGAGCGGGCCTAGTATGCATATGCTGCAGTCGAATGTTGGGAAGAGCTTGTCCCACTTTGCCATATGCCCTCCTATGAAGCCTTCTCTTTCAACTAACACCACCTCAATGCCTGAGTCAGCTAGCTTTAATGCGGCAGTTATCCCAGCGATGCCGCCACCTATCACGAGAGCTCTCCTTACAACCTCTACCTCACGCTTCCTTAGCTTCCCTGACAGCTTAACATATGCTATAGCCATCTTGATGAGGTCCTCAGCTTTCATGGTGGCCTTCTCCTTCTCTCTCCAGTGTACCCAGCTGCACTGCTCTCTGATGTTTGCGAACGCGAGGTAGCCGCTGTCTAAGCCAGCCTCCTCAACTGTCTTCTTGAATAGCTCTCCGTGCAGGGACTCTGTGCATGCTGCTATGACTACTCTCGAGGGCTTTACCTCAGCTATCTTCTCCTTGAGCTTCCTTAGCCCCTCATCGCTGCACAAGTGGAGTTCATCGTAGCAGACTATCCCCTCCTCTGAGAACCTCTTCAAGAGGTAGTCTACATCAATGACACCAGCTATATTGGTGCCACAGTGGCATATGAAGAGGAGTATCGGTGAAGCACCGCTTTCAGAGCTTGGCAAGAGGCCCCTGCTTGAAAACGTAGGTAAAGTTTATGAACCCAACACTCGGATTTCACACTCATGTCTCTAAGCCCTTTGGACGTGTACAAGCTTTTACCCAAGACTAACTGCAAGAAATGCGGACACACGTGCTTGGCGTTTGCAACAAAGCTCATACTCAGAGAAGTGAAGCTCGAGGACTGCCCTCTGCTATTTGAGGACAAATATGCTGAGAACCTGGCTAAGCTGAGAGAGCTCCTCGAGCCTGTGATGGATACTTATGAAACTGGGCTCAAGCTAGATGAAAGCAAGTGCACTGGCTGCGGTAACTGCGTTGTGGTTTGCCCAGCTAACGTGTCAGTAGACCCCAGTGTGGCGAGAGGTATGGGAGCTAACTCAGAGGAAGTTGTGTTCAGAGTCGAGGACGGGGTCGCTAAGATAGTCAACTTGGAGAGGTGTAGAAGGTTTCCGCCAGATAGAATAAACTGTAGGATGTGTGAGCAGTACTGCTACAGCAAAGCCATCGAGATATACTAGGTGCCAACATGAGAGTTGAAGCAGTCTGTACTGGCTGCTCGCTGCTATGTGATGATATCGTCGTCGAAGTCAAGGGAGGTAGAGTAAAGAAGGTGCTGCATGCCTGCGCAATAGGAGCTAAGAGGATAGAATCCGCTCTTGAGGCAGAGAGAGCCCTTAAGCCCCTGGCAGGCGGGAGAATCGTCAGCTTAGACGAAGCTGTTAAGCAGGCTGCTGAAATGCTTAGAGAAGCTAGGCGGCCGCTCCTCTACGGATGGTGTAATAGCGTCAACGAGGCTGTCAGGCTTGGGCTGGAGCTGGCAAGGAAGGTTAATGGGTTCTTTGACGGCCCCATGTCTGTTTGCCATGGGTACTCGATATGGTACGCTAGAATGAAGGGAATCAGGCCTCCGAAGCTCGATGAAGTCCTGGACAGAGCAGATCACGTGGTATACTGGGGATGTAACCCAGCAGAGAGTCATCACAGGCATGCCAGCAGGTTTGCCGTCTTCCCCCGAGGCGAGAAGACTCCAGAGGGTGTTGAAAGCAGGAGTGTGACTGTAGTGGATGTTAGACCTACAAGAACAATGAGAATAGCTAACCACAGGCTTATCATACCTCCAGGTAGAGACGCTGCGCTCGCTAAGCTGATAGCTGGAGAGCTTTCAGGCAGTAGAGGTAAGCCGTCTGAAGCTGGGGTGGCAGAAGAAGAGTTCTACAGCTTCATCGAGAGCCTTAAGAGGTCCACTTATGTTGTAGTTTTCTATGGGCTTGGCTTGTACTCAGCTGGAGAAAGGAGCGGTGTAGAAGGCCTATATGAGCTTATTAAGGTGCTTGAGAGCAGCGGAGTGAAGGCTGCTGCCATCCCGATGTCTGGACACTATAATATGGTTGGAGCTGTAGAAGAGGCTCTAAGTGCGACAGGGTACCCGTATGCCATAGACTTCTCTGGAGGACAGCCGTCTTTTAGCCAAGAGCAGACGGCAGTTAAGCTCTTGTCGAAAGGGGAGTTTGATGTGGTACTTGTCATAGGCTCAGACCCGTTGGCGAGCATGCCTAGGCAGGCTGTGAGTGGTCTGAAGAAGAGTAAAGTTATAGCCGTAGATTACCAGCTTAGCTTGACTGCTAGAGCTGCTGAGCTAGTTCTTCCAGCTGCTGTCGGTGGAGTGGAGTCTGGAGGGACTGCTACGAGGATGGATGGTGAAAGGCTTGAGCTGAAGCCGTTCTTGGAGCCAGCAGGCTGCAGCAGAGCTGATGAAGAGATCCTTAAGATGGTGGCTAAGGAGCTTTAAGCCCCCTCAGCCAGCTCCTTTATCGCCTTCGCAATGAACCTTATGTCACCTTCTGTGACGGCTGGATGAACCGGTAGGGATAGCACTTCCTTTGCAGCCTGCTCGGACACAGGATACTCTCCTCCTCTATACCCGAAAGTCTTCTTGTAGTATGGCTGCAGGTGTATGGGGGTTGGCCAGCTTACTGACGTGCCTATGCCAGCTTCACGTAGCTTTGCACTGAGCTCGTCTCTGCTTAAGGGAAAGCTTTCCTTTACTCTCACAGTGTACAGGTAGTAGACATGCCTCACATTGGGGGCCTCATAGGGCGGCTCTAGGCCACTTACAGCAGTTAGCAGGCTAGTGAGCTGGTAGGCGTTTCTCCTTCTGGCTTCTATGAAACCCTCTAGCTTCCTTAGCTGCACTATGCCTATCGCAGATGCTATTTCTGTCATTCTGCAGTTTGTCCCGAGTGCTATCATCTTGTAGGCCTCCTCTTGTCCATGCGCTCGGTATAGGCGGGCTTTCCTTGCCAGCTCGTCGCTGTCTGTTGCGATGACCCCTCCTTCTCCTCCTGTGGTCATGTTCTTAGTGGCATAGAAGCTGAATGCAGCTATGTGTCCTATGGCGCCAGCCTTTCTTCCGTTGTATTCTGCCCCATGGGCTTCAGCAGCATCCTCTATGACAGCCACCCCGCTGTCCTCAGCTATCTCCATTATGGGCCTCATGTCAGCGGGGTGGCCATAGACGTGAACTGGGATTACTGCCTTGACCTTGTCAGTTATCGCTTCAGCTAGCTTCTCTGGATCTAAGTTGAAGGTCTTAGGCTCTATGTCAACGAACTTGGGTTTAGCTCCCTGGAGCAGAACGACGTTTGCCGTCGCTATAAAGCTGAATGGAGGAACTATGACCTCGTCACCAGGCCCTATGCCTAGAGCGGCCAACGCAGTCTGCAGCGCTGCAGTCCCTGAGCTGACTGCTATCACGTGCTTTACTCCTATGTACTCTGCAAAAGCTCTCTCGAACCTCTCTGTGACAGGGCCGCTGCCATGCCATGATGTGAGTATACCTGACTCAATGACTTTTCTGATCTCCTCTAGCTCCTCCTCACCTAGCGTAGGCTTGTTAATTGGGATGAACCTGCTCAATAGACCACCACATAGGCCGGTGGTGACTCTTTAAAAAGCTGGAGCCCTGGTGGTAGGGCTTATGCTGAAAGTTGATGTAGCTGGACTTGAGCTCAGCCCGCCTCTGGTCTTAGCTTCAGGCATTCTAGGGGTTACAGCCAAGATTATGGCGAGGGTATCAGAGCACTTAGGTGCTATAACCACCAAGTCGGTAGGCGCTAGAAGAAGGGAAGGCTATCCGAACCCTGTTGTATGCCCACTGCCGTATGGGCTTCTGAACGCTATGGGGCTTCCTAACCCAGGGATAGACTACTTCGAGGAAGTGATAAGGGAGTTCAAGAAGCTGAGCAAGAAGCCGATTATAGTGAGCGTCATAGGAAGTGATAGCCCTGAATACGTATCTTCTAGAGCAGAGGAAGCTGGAGCAGACGCCATAGAGCTTAACGTGTCCTGCCCCCATGCAGGAGGGCTGCTAGAGCTAGGGATGGACATAGAGCAGGTTAGAAGGATAGTCAGAGACCTGAAGTCTATACTCTCAATTCCGCTTTTCGTCAAGCTGTCACCTAACATCCAGGACATAGGGAAGCTCGCTGAAACATGTGAAAAAGCTGGTGCAGATGGGATAACAGCTATAAATACGGTCAGGGCGGTGAAAATAGACTTGCTGTCGAAGAAGCCCTTGTTCAAGAGCATTTACTGCGGGCTATCTGGCGCAGCAATACACCCAATTGCTGTAAGATGCGTCTATGAGATCTATGAGAAGGTAAGCATACCTATAATAGGGGTCGGTGGGGTTGTGAACTGGGAGAGCGCTGTAGAGCTCATATTAGCTGGAGCCAGTGCAGTAGGCATTGGAACAGCACTGACACAGGACATAGCTATAGCGAAGGAGATAGCAAGTGGGATACTCGAGTACATGAGGAGTGAGGGGTTCAAGAGCGTCAGTGAGATGATAGGACTGGCACATAAGAGGTGATATGGTGCTCAAGAAGGTTGGGAGAGTAGAGGAGGCCACTGAGGTCTCCAGCGGGATATACCTGCTGAGAATTTCATGCCCTCTGAAAGAACCCTATCCAGGGCAGTTCGTGATGGCGCAGCCGCCTGGGCTTGAGGAGATCCCCCTGAGCATAGCAGGGTACTCTGGTGGAGAGCTGAAGCTCATCGTAGCTGCTGTTGGAGAGACCACTAGAGCCTTGTGCAGAATGGACGTAGGCGACAGGCTCTGGGTAAGAGGCCCTCTTGGCAGAGGCTTCAGCTACATGTCTAGGAAAACTGCAGTTGCTGTAGCTGGAGGAGTCGGTATAGCACCGCTGATTTACCTTGTTGACGCAAGGAAGCGTGAAGGACTTAAAACTAAGCTTGTAGCCGGCTTCAAGAGCAGAGTAGGAGGTAAGCTCATCCAGCTACTGGAGGATCTAGGTGATGTCGTTATAGCCACGGAGGACGGCAGCATAGGGGCTAAGGGAGATGCTGTGTCAGTGGCTAGCAGCATGATCACTAGGTCCTCAATGGTGTTCGCATGCGGGCCTGAACCCATGCTAAGGAAGGTAGTGGACTTGTGCATGAGCGTTGGAGCTGCTGTAGAGTGCTCATTGGAGAGATACATTAAGTGCGGTGTTGGAATATGTGGAGCTTGCCTGATTGAAGGTGAAGAAGTCTCCATGAGAGTGTGTGCTGATGGGCCTGTATTTGATGGGGAGACCATTGTTAAGCTGAGTGACTTTGATAAGCTAGCTCTGGATAGGTCTGGGTGTAAGGTGCCACTTCATGGAGGCTGCCCTAGTAGGTGAGGTACTCAAGTCTGCTGGATGCATCCTATTTGGTAAGTTCAAGCTTACAAGTGGGAGAGAAAGCAGCTACTACATAGACCTAGGAACGCTTCCATCGCACCCCGTAGAGTTTGACCTCATAGCTTCACTTGCAGCATGGAAGATAAAGAAGATAGGGTTAGCAGACTACATCGCCGGAATACCGGTGAGAGGGGTGCCTCTGGCATCTCTAGTAGCCTATAAGCTCAAGGTCCCATTCCTACAGGTTAGAAAGGAGAGGAAGATGCACGGGACAATGAAAGCTATTGAAGGCGAGTTTAAGCCTGGAGGACACGTTGTTGTAATGGATGACGTCGCGACAACTGGGGGAAGCCTAGCTGAAGCTGTTAGAAGGGTTAGAGAGGAGAGGCTTGTTGTTGACTACTGCTTTGTAGTCGTTGATAGAGAGGAGGG